>NZ_JBMLSD010000102.1:0-13316 GCF_049240685.1 Flectobacillus sp. | reverse complement strand
CCTAAAACACAAAACTTAAATATAATTCTGCACGATTACTTAATTAAAAGTACATCAATCGTTATGTCGATGAAAATGATATATGAAAGAAAAGGCTCGTCTCGATTAGGACGAGCCTTTCTAAATTATTATCCAAAAAACACAATTATATAGATTGTGTGCCCTAGATAAGAGGATTAGAAAACTCGTGGTTTACCATTCCTGAGGTTATATTTTGCTTGAAGTCTTTACTTCAAGATACTTATCAAAGTACAATAATGCTTGAAGAAATTGTCTGAAAAAAATCCAAGATAAATGAATTTTAGAAGAGCTTATTTCTCGTTGGATTGAAGAAGATTTCAATCGGTTACAAATTTAATAATAAAGAATAATATTACGAAAATATACTCAATATTATCTTGGTCTTCCTCCACTATTTCCGCCAGAAGCTGGTGCCGATTGTCCGCCACTGCTATTGTCGCCACCTCCGTCGCCTTTTACATCGTCGTTAGATACGGACTTGGTTTTTTTGGGGCTAGAAAAGCTCATTTTGCCAATTTTATAACTGAATGTAAGTTTAACGCTCGAGTTATATATTTTATTTTCGCTTGTCTGTTTAAAAGTTTCTGAGTTGAGATTCGTCGCTATAACAAAGCCATTCGTCATGAAATTTTCGGCTGCTATCCCAATACTTCCTTTTTGGTTTGGCAAATCTTTTTTGATACCCAACGAATACATTCTAAATCCACTTTGTGAGCCTTGTAACTGTATCTGAGGCCCACGGAAAAATCCAAATCCTTGAATACCCCATCCATTGGTTAAAGACAATGATGTCATGATACGTCCACTTACTACAAATCCTGAGTTACTTGTGGTATATGAAGTACCGCTTAAGCTTTGAGCCTGTCCTTCTAAATAGGTATGTAAAATATCTATACCTCCGTTTAGTGTCCACTTAGAAGTCAAAAATACATTCGCAAATAGGTTAGCTCCGTAGTTTTGTTGTTTCCCAATATTCTGATAGGTCGTAATCAATGCGCCAGATAAGGTATCAGATAATACTCTAATTTGCGAAATCGAATTATTGGTTTGACGTGCAAATAATGAGGCATTGATATAGGTTTTATTGATGTTGGTACTAGCACCAAGTTCAAAGTTATCGGTCAATTCAGGACTCAAATTTGGATTTCCAATTTTGATATCTTGGGGGTTGGCTGCATTGAAGTTTGGATTCAATTGTTGCAAACCTGGTCGTTGGATACGGCGATTATACGCTGCTTTTAGGGTTGTTCCTCCAAAGGTTTTAGAGAGATTGACACTAGGTACTAAATTGCTATAATCTGGAATTGAAATAGTACTGTTGGCGTCATTTGCTTTTATGCTAGTTAGCTCATATCGTGTACCTACTTTCAAGGTGTATTTATTATTGGTGGTATACGTATAAGACAAATATCCGGCCGCCACATTTTGCTGATAATTCAATAAACCCGCTGGGCGACTAGCATCGTTAAAGTATAAAGAAGAGTTACCAGTGGCCAATAAATACTCATAATTACTGTTAACTTGTCTAAAAATTCCTTTAACGCCGAATTCTAGTAACTGATTCTTAGTCAGTGGAGTAGTGTAGTCAGTTTGTACCGTAAACTCTTTGTTGGTGTTCAAGTTGATGTTTTTTTGACGCGAAAGGATATCGTTGCTAGTTCCTAATAAATCCGACGTAAAGTTGTTAGTCAAATTGTTTTGGCTATACTGCGTCGAAATCGACCACTCCTGCTGTGGCTTGAACGTATGAAGATAGTCAATGTTTAAGTCCACCGAGTTTGATAGGTCTTGTGAATTGATACCTCTCAATGCGGTACTACTCAAAATCTCGTCTTTGAAAATAGAAGTTGCCTGAGTTTGGTCACGTTTGAAATTACGAACCCCAAAACGAGCGCTTGCCGAAAGTGACTGATTTTTGGCTAAGTCATAATCAAAACCAAGGGTATATTGACCAAACAAACCATTGTCTTGGGCGTCGCTACTTTGCTTGGTAGTAATCGTAGAACCTCCCTGTAGGGTTGATTGAGTTAGCGTACCCGAAGATGGGTTGTAAAAAGCACGTCCAAATCCGCTTAAACTAAATCCCATTTTACCTTTTCGATAATTGCCGTTTAGTCCTAAATTAGAAGAACGGTTGCCTACACCCGAATCCACATTCAAGGTTAGCCCCTCAAGGGTTGTCTTTTTAGTGACAATATTAATAATACCTCCAGAGCCCTCGGCATCATATTTGGCAGATGGCGATGTGATTACTTCTACTGTTTTGATCATATCGGCAGGAATTTGCTTTAGTGCATCTGCCACACTGCTTGCCATGATTGTTGATGGCTTGTTGTTAATCAACACTCTGATATTTGAGCTACCTCTTAAAGAGACATTGCCATCTAAGTCTACAGTTAGCATGGGTACTTTCTTCAGTACATCTGAGGCATCGCCCCCTTTCGAGGTCATGTCTTTCTCTGCATTAAAAACCAAACGGTCTACCTTTTCCTCAATCAAAGCCTTTTGACCCGTAACTGTAACTTCCTGAAGTATTTTCATTTCAGGGTTCAATTTGATAACACCCAAGTCTAGGTCATCGCCCTTTTTCAAGCTAACTTTATCGATGGTTTTGTTCTTGAAACCTACGAAAGAGATAACGATTTTGTAGTCACCTGCTGCAAGCCCCTTCATGGTAAACTTACCTTTTTCATCGGCCACCGTTCCGTCTACTACTTTATTGTTGGTTTTGTTGATGAGTGCTATATTGGCAAATTCTACAGCTTGAGTAGCCGCCGAGTCAATTACATAGCCTGTTATCTTGGCGTTGCCTTTAGGAGCTGGGTTGATTACAGCACTGTTGTCGGAAGCGGTGCGCTGACGACCTTGCCCTTCAGCACCTGCGCCTGGAAATTGCGCTTGTGCCATTGGTAAGGTCAATACAAACGCTAGTAAAGAAAAAAATGTTTTCATATTATTTGAGGAAATTAAAATCTGCATGTCGTTGTGATTTTGATAGAACAAAACAAATACATAAAATCAACTTAATTTTTTGTATTATACCTTTAGGACAATCGACTCGACAACTCGGTAGTTTGCTCGATATGACGGAGTTATGGATAAAAAGAGAGGAATTATCGGCTACAAAGGGCAAAATGTAGAATAATAGAACTAGTTTGAGGTGTTATTTTACCGAATCTTTTAACTTTCTGTCGAGATTTAAAAAATCACCACTTTAGGAAGGGAATTGAACGTGCAGGGAAGCAACCTAAATTTTGATAAGGACTACCAAAGTACCAAAACTATACATCATTATAATGAATACTCAAAAAAAACAACGAATCCTATATATCCACATCGCATTTTGGTGTGTGTATTTTTCCTTTTTCTATTATCAGTTTACTTATCCGAAGCACGGTCAAGAACCAGATTTATTGAAAGCATTTTTAGATGCAGGCTTTCAGGCCGTTTGTATTGCTCTAATCGCATATTTCAATTATTTTGTATTGTTGCCCAAGTTTTTGACTAGCAAAGATTTATCTTCTTACTTGCTTAGTATTTTACTTCCTTTATTTGTGAGTGTCGAAATATTGGTTCACGGTAAGCGATGGATTGTGGATGGATACTCACACGAAGCCTGGTTTTTGTATACCGATCGTTTCTGGGTAAGCTCAACACTTTCCACTTTGTTTATCGTGGCTTTTATCAGTATGTTAAAATTTGTGGAAGATTGGTTTGAGTTGGAAGCCAAAAAGAAAGAAATTGAGAACGAAGGTTTGATGGCCGAATTACGATTTTTGAAGGCTCAAATCAACCCTCACTTTTTATTTAATACCTTGAATAATTTATATTATTTGGCCTTTACAAATTCCCCGAATACTACCGAAGTGATAGCCAAGTTGTCGCAAATGATGCGTTATATGATATATGACTCCAACCATGCCAAAGTACCGTTGTCGAAGGAAATAGAGTATATGCAAAACTACATTAGCTTGGAAGAGCTACGTTTGAATAATGAAATACCGATTCAGTTGGAGGTAAAAGGAGAAATCAATGGTGTAATGATTGTGCCGCTTATTTTGATTACTTTTTTGGAAAATGCTTTTAAACACGGGGTGAGCAATAACGTATCGGATTCTTTTGTTTATGCCCTAGTAGAACTTTCAAATCAGACCTTTACCTATATTGTAGAAAATCCAAAAATTCCGAAAAATACCAATAATGAAGAAAAGTCGGGGATAGGCTTACAGAACGTAAAACGCCGTTTGGAGCTAAGTTATCCCAATCAGCATGAGCTTATCATTGAGGATACCCCAACTCATTATCGTGTACACTTAACCCTCAATTTGGCATGAATATCACCTGCATGATTGTTGAAGATGAGCCCTTGGCACGCAATCTCTTGACCGAATATGTAAAAAAAGTCCCCTATCTGAATTTGCTTAAGGCTTGTTCAAATCCTTTGGATGCGATTGAGTTTTTGAGAGAAAATACTGTAGATGTACTGTTTTTGGATGTGCAAATGCCTGAAATTACAGGTATTACTTTACTCAAAATATTACAAAAAAAGCCACTCGTTATTCTCACAACCGCCTATTCTGAATATGCCTTAGAAGGATACGAGCTCGATGTGATGGATTACTTACTCAAACCTATCACTTTTGAACGTTTTTTGAAAGCTGTCGAAAAGGCAAGCCAACGACTGGGAGGAAATGAAAATCTGACTGCGGCTACTCCCACGACTGTCGAGCGAATTATTCATGAAAAAGTGCCTGTTGTAGATAATAGTCCAGCTTATATTTTTGTGAAAGATGGAACAAAACTAGTCAAAATCAGGCTCAACGAAATCCTTTATGTGGAGGGTTTGAAAGACTATGTGACAATTTTTACTAAAAATCAAAAAGTGGTCACGCTACAACGTTTGAAAACTTTGGAGGAACAATTGCCCGAACAAAAATTTATTCGAATCCACAACTCTTACATTGTTGCATTAGATGCAATCGATGCTATTCACAAAGAGAAAGTCTTGATAGGACAAACGTATCTGCCGATTAGTGATACCTATCGTCGGGCTTTCAAAGAGTTTATCGATAAAAACCAGCTGGGGGAAATGTAAGTTTTTAGTTTGAAAATTTGAAGATTTGAAGATGAGTCATGTACTGTGACAATTTTTCAAATCTTTTAACTTTTACTTCCTTGCCAAGCCCGAATCTTCCTTTTTGTTATTGCTCCCTTCCAATATATTTTCAGGTCTATTCCGTCACTTCTCCTTATTTGCTTGTACTTTTGTATTATGCAATTAGATAATAAAATTCAATCGCTGTTAAACAATCTAGAAATTGAACAGCTTAATCAAATCCAAGAGGATTCTTTCCGTAGTATTCAGAATCGACCTGATACCCTGTTACTTGCGCCTACGGGCTCGGGTAAAACACTTGCTTTTTTGTTACCTATTTTTACCAAATTAAAACCAGAGGAAAAACGAGTACAATGCTTGATTTTGGCACCTTCTCGCGAGCTTGCCTTACAAATCGAGCAGGTGTGGCGCAAAATGGGTACAGGTTACAAAGTAAATATTTGTTATGGCGGGCACAACATGGCGGTCGAGATTCAAAACTTGAGCGAGCCACCAGCAGTACTAATTGGTACGCCCGGACGTATTGCCGACCATATTACCCGCAAAACTTTTGATTTGTCGGGTATTCAGACTTTAGTCTTAGATGAATTTGATAAATCATTGAGTTTGGGTTTTCATGACCAAATGGAGTTTATCTATGGTCATCTTCGTAAACTCAAAACGAGGGTGTTGGTGTCGGCTACTTCTAAAATCAAGATTCCTGAATTTACGAAAATTACGCAACCTTGGGTGCTAAATTTTACGAGAGAAGAGGATGAAAAACCAGATTTGAAGCTTTATAAAGTAATTTCAGAATCAAAAGATAAAATAGATCGTTTGTTTGAGTTGATTTGTCATTTGGGCGCTGAACCGAGTATTATTTTCTGTAATCACCGCGAAACTACCATGCGCACTTCTGATTTACTTTGGCAAATGGGTATCGAAAATGCCTTTTTTCATGGAGGAATGGACCAGTTAGATAGAGAAAAAGCGCTGATTCGTTTCAGAAATGGGAGTGTAAAATTTTTGGTAGCCTCAGATTTGGCTGCCAGAGGTTTAGATATCCCTTTTGTAAAACACGTGATTCATTATCATTTACCACTCAAAAATGAAGACTTTGTACATCGCAACGGACGTACTGCCCGCATGAATGCTGAAGGTTTTGCGTACTTACTTTTGCATAGAAATGAGCATCAACCAGAGTATTTGAATCAAGAAATAGAAGAGTTTATTTTTCCTGAAAATACTACTCCTCCTGCTTTCTCCGAATTTACAACGTTGTATATCAACGGTGGCAAAAAGGATAAGTTGAGTAAGGGGGATATCATGGGCTTTTTAGCTAAAAAAGGTAATCTTCAAAAAGAAGATATTGGTGTGATTGAGCTGAAAGATTTTATGGCTTTTGTCGCAGTAAAAAAATCAGTCGTAAAATCGCTCGTCAAAGCTATTCAAAACGAAAAGCTGAAAGGCAAAAAGTACAAATACGGGATAGAGTCTGAGCAGAAGTTTTCTTAAAATGAAGGGGATAGGCAAGAAGGGGTAAGGCACCAGTATTTATCCAGAAATCGTTTGTAAATGATAAAAGAGGGATAGAGTATTATTCTAAAATACTTTATCCCTCTTTTATTTTTACTAGTGCCTAGTGCCTTTTGCCTTACCCCTATTACCTATCTCAACCCTGTCTGAGCTTTTTTGGGGTCTACTACCGTTTGGGCGAAACTCACTGCTGATGTACCAAACCAGCCTACAGCCTTTTTGGTAGAGCTGCTATTTACGTTGTTGACGTTAGTAGGAATATTAGCAGTAGGTCTTGCAAACAATCCACCGTTGTTGACTTCGAGCTGTGCTTGTGTCCAAAAGTCAAAATGCCCTTCAGTAATCGAACGAAGTTCAACTTTGATAGTGTCGCCTGCTAAGTAGAGTTGTGGCGAAATCGTAGAACGTACAGGTAAGCTAAAGATTAATCCGTCTGCCGCTCCACTACTTTTCTGAATAGCCGCATCGTAGGCAATAGCAACGGTATTGCTCATTTCGAGCATTTTTCCATTTTTGTAAGCTATAATTCTGTAGCAATCTCCGATACCTGTAAAATCACGGGCATAAAATTGTGCATCATATCCCTCTTTTGGATACCCTTTGTCATCATCTCTTTGGTTGAGTCGAGCCTCATCAAATTGATAAGCAATCGAATCTATTTTCGGTACTCGTTTTAGTTCTGAAACGGCTTGATAGGTTTCACCATTAGCTGTTATTTTCAATGTATAGGTTTTTCCAACTTGACCAATTTTTGGAATGGCAGTCGTTGGTGTCCATACATATTTACCGTCGCCTTTGAGGTCTTTGAAAGTAAACACTTGACCATCACTATCCGTAACAGTTACCGTTGCCCCTAGAACAGGTTTGACAGCAGTATTGGTAAAATAATCTTGCGATTGAGTAAGAGTGATGACTTGGTCGGTAGATACATCGGTTACATTTCCATCAACCACCAACATGGATGGGGCATTGGTAATACCTTGTAAATCAATGACATCTTCGCAGCTAGTTAGACTCAAAGTACCAAGTGCAATCAAGGCGTTTAAAATATATTTTTTCATGATTTAAGTACAAGTTAAATTCTTTAAAAGATCATTTTTACCTTCTTTCATCGAGATAAGTCGGTATTTTCATGATTAAAACTTAAAGTTGTAAGTTACAGCCGGAACGAAAGAACCGATAATAGACAACTGCACAGCTTCTGTTTGCGCAGGGTTCGTTTCGTTTGGACGAGTATAAATCGAGAATGGGTTACGACGATTATACAAGTTATATACCGAGAATACCCACTCAGACTCGCCTTTACCAAATAATGCTTTTTTGTTTTTCTTGGTAGCCGAAACGTCTAAACGGTGGTATGCTGGAACTCTAAAATTACCACGAGTACCTACAGGAATATAAGGATATACTTGTCCCTCTACTACAAATTGTTGCTCGGGTAGGGTATAAGGAACACCCGTAATATAGGCGAAGTTTGCGCCAAAAGACCATTTTTTGTTGATTTCGTACTGAGCCAACATATTCAAGGTATGAGTACGGTCATAACGGCTAAAATACCAATCTCCGTTGTTCAGGGCATCTATTTTCTTTTCTGAACGTTGTAGGGTATAGCTAATCCAACCTGTCAATTTGCCACGATTTTTCTTAACAAATAGTTCGAGACCGTAGGCACGACCTTTACCAAATAGTAAGTCTTTTTCGAAATAAGGGTTCAAGAATAAATCAGCACGGTCTGCATAGTCGATTTGATTTTGCATTTCCTTGTAAAATACCTCTGCCGATGCTTCGTAAGTATTATCTCCAAAGTTTTGGAAATACCCTAGTGCCACTTGGTCGGCAATTTGTGGTTTGATGTTATTCGTGCTTGATGTCCATACGTCCAGAGGTGTAGAGGCCGCTGTGTTTGACATCAAGTGTACGTATTGTGTCAATCGGTTATAACTAGCTTTGATGGAGCTATTGTCACCCGTGTTGTAGTTCATCGAAAAGCGAGGTTCCAGATTTTGGTAAGTTTGAATCGTATTACCTTTAGTATTAGGTACAAATGTCAAATCATATCCAGAAGGGAATTCTGCACTAATACCAACGTATTTTCGCTGATAGTAAAAGTCCTCTTGGCTCGAATAGTCATATCTCGAAAAGCGTAAGCCATATTGCACTGAGAACTTTGGCGAAACTTTCCATTCATCACCCACATAAATCGATGACTCAATACCATTTTTGCGTTCTTGGCCAAACGAGCGTGATTCTCCCTCGGATGTGGCCGTAGCTTCCCCAGGTTTGAAGTTGTAAGTTAGGATTTGACCGCCAAAGGTGAGGGTATTTTTAGGCGAAATATAATAGGTAAAATCAGGCTTAAAACTTAGATTGGTAATATTAGATGACCATTTGAAAGCATTGTTTGGTCTTTTATTCTTCAAATCTGAGTCTAAAGCGTAGTCATAATTACTGTAAAAAGCGGTTGTGTTTAAAAATAACTTATCGCTAAATACGTGGTTCCAACGGGCAGAAAGTGTGCTATTGCCCCAGTTAAAGCCAAAGTCTTGTCCAAACACATCACGACCAAAATAACCAGAAAGGAATACCGTATTTTTGTTATCAATATTATAGTTGACTTTTGCCGTCAAGTCATAAAAGTTAAAACTAGAACCTGCATTGTTGCCAGTCAGAAATGGTTTGGCCAAAATGTCGATATATGAACGACGAGCTGCCACGATAAAAGAGGCTTTGTCTTTTACAATTGGTGCTTCGATAGACAAACGGCTAAAAATTACACCGATACCGCCATTGATTTCTAGATTTTTGGCATTACCTTCTTTCATTTTTACATCCAAAATCGAAGACGCACGACCACCATATTGCGCTGGTATGCCACCTTTAATCAATTTTACATCCTTCACTGCATCTGGATTAAATACCGAAAAGAATCCAAATAAGTGAGAGGAGTTATAAACTGGTGCATCGTCCAAGAGAATTAAGTTTTGGTCGACACCGCCCCCACGCACATTGAATCCCGAAGCGCCTTCGCCTACTGTTGTAACGCCTGGCAAAAACTGAATCGCACGCACCAAGTCGACTTCTCCTAAAAGTGCTGGAATTTTTTTGATGGTTTTCATTTCGATTTTATTGACCGACATCTCCATCGATTTTACGTTGTCGTCCTCACGGGTTGCTTTTACCACTACTTCCTGTAACTCCTGACCATCTTCTTGTAATTCAAGGTTTAGGCTGATACTTTGTTCGGTCAGCTTAATATCTCTAATAACTTTTCGATAGCCCACCGAGCTCACTACTAAGGTGTAGCTTCCTTTAGGAACCGTAATCGAGTAAAAACCATAGGTATTGGTAGTTGTACCTGTCATGAGTTCTTTTACAAAAACTGAGGCGCCAATAAGGCCTTCTCCGTTTTTTGCATCCTTGATGTAACCACTAATGGTTAGTTTTTGGTTTTGCGCCTGTAGGCAAAGAGGAAAAAGTAATAGTACTACCCAAATGTTTCTTAAAATTGCATTCATGGATAATTGTTTTGATGTTTGATTGTGTAAAGAAAATAGTAAAGCAGATTATAAAACCCGTTTTACTAAATCAGTGAAAGTGTGATTTTTTGTTTTAAGTTGGATATTTTAGGCAGTAAGCCGAAGGCATTTTACAGAAGCCCAATCATGACTTTATAAAATCATAGTTGTATTTTACTGATTGCCTATGTAAATAAGCCGTAAGCCCAATGTTGCACAACTACTTAATAATAAATATGCGGTCTATTTTGATTTATTCAGATTATTTTAAGTTAGTTCTGCTAACTGATTTACGGTTATCGAATATTTCTCAACTTAATTGTACTAAAATGTATTTAAACTAAAGTATAAACTACCAAATAGTAATTTTTGTTTTAATAAGTCTTGTTTTTTTTTGAAGAAAATTAAAACACCTTAATTTTCTGACAAGCTAGCCTGTAGTTGCCCCTACTGACTTTATAATTTTGGTTAATATTTTTTTTAAATTAGTATTACTAGGATTTATAGGTAAAATATTGCCGATTTGAGTTGATTTTAAATAGTTAGATATGGAAAAAAAAGCATAATTTCTTTTTTGGAAGAGATGTTCAGAAAAATATTACAGATTTTTTTTTGATAAAACTGCCTTTAAATGAGCATTTTGAAGGTTTTTGAGAAAAACATTAAAATATTTTTTATATTCGGCAATATGTTACTTATTAAAATTTTTTATTTAATATTTTGTTTCTATCTTTGTCATGAAATAAGTAATATATTATCAAGTAATATGAACTTCGAACAATTAGGCCACATAATTAGAGAAAGACGCAATGAACTTTCCTACAGTCAAGAAGTGCTGAGCGATAAGAGCGATGTTGCTATCAAGACCATTCATTCAATTGAACTTGGCAAAGCCAATCCCTCACTCAAAACTTTAGACAAAGTGCTTGGCGTATTAGGATTGGAACTAATTGTGGTAAGCAAAAAAGACTAGAAGAACTATTCCCAATTTTCATATAAAAATATTTAAGTAAGAAAAACCAATCGCGACGTTTTGTCGTGCAGCATAAACAACTATGGAACAGGCCATCAGCTACGAACGTATCCCTACAAAAATTTACGCAAATTCAGATGAAGCTTCTCGCTCAGTAGCGTTAGAAATAGCTTCAATCATTCGCCAAAAAGCAGGAGAAGGAAAACCTGCTGTACTTGGTTTGGCGACTGGTTCTTCTCCTAAAAAAGTATACAAGGAATTAATCCGTATGCACAAAGAAGAGGGTTTGAGCTTCCAAAATGTAGTTACTTACAACCTTGACGAATACTATCCGATGGAGCCAGATGCGGTACAAAGTTATGTACGCTTCATGCGCGAACAGTTGTTTGACCACGTAGATATTCCTTCGGGCAACTGGCATGTGCCAGATGGTACTTTACCACTAGAGAAAGTTGCTGACTTTTGCCATGATTATGAAGAGCAAATTGAACGTTATGGTGGTTTGGATTTTCAGTTATTAGGGATTGGTCGTAATGGTCATATTGGTTTCAACGAACCTGGTTCGTTGGTAAATTCAAAAACACGTTTGATGACCCTCGACCTTACTACACGTATTGATGCTGCTGGTGATTTTGGTGGTTTGGCTAAAGTTTCTAAAAAAGCCATTACCATGGGTATCAACAAGATTATGGAAGCCAAACGCGTAATTTTGTTGGCTTGGGGTGAACACAAAGCTGAAAACGTAGCTCGTGCGGTAGAGGGTTCGGTATCTGCTGATGTACCAGCATCTTACTTACAACATCATACCAATGCGGCTTTCGTATTAGATAATTCGGCTGCTTCTCAATTAACTCGTATTCGTACGCCTTGGATGGTCGATGCAGTAACATGGGATCGTCCGATGGTGAAAAAGGCTGTTACTCACCTTGCTTTACAGGTAGGTAAACCAGTATTGAAATTGACAAACTCAGATTACAACGAAAATGGTTTGTCAGATTTACTTGCCTTGTACGGTCAGGCTTATGACATCAATATCGAAGTTTTCAACTACTTACAACATACTATCACAGGTTGGCCAGGTGGTAAGCCAAATGCTGACGACTCTAACCGTCCTGAGCGTGCTTATCCAGCGAAGAAACGTGTGATTATTTTCTCTCCTCACCCAGACGACGATATTATCTCGATGGGTGGTACTTTCCAACGTTTACACGATCAAGGTCATGATGTACACGTAGCGTACCAAACTTCGGGTAACATTGCAGTGGCAGATGACGAAGCGCTTCGTTTTGCTGAATTTGTGGTTGACTTCAACGAAAAGTTTGAAGCAAACAATCCAAAAGCAAACCGAATCTATCGTGAAGCAGTAAAATTCTTGAAAAACAAGAAAGATTCAGAAGTAGATACTCCAGAAGTACGTTATATCAAGGGCTTGATTCGTAGAGGAGAAGCAAAAAATACTTGTCGCTACGTGGGTATTCCAAAAGAAAATGTACATTTCTTGGATATGCCATTTTACGAAACAGGTAAAGTTCAGAAAAACCCAATTGGCGAAGCTGACGTTCAAATTGTAATGGATTTGATTGAAGAAGTAAAACCTCATCAAATTTATGCCGCTGGTGACTTAGCTGACCCACATGGTACTCATAAAGTATGTTTGGATGCTATCATGGACGCTGTAACCCGTTTGAAACATCGTGAATACATGAATAGCTGTTGGGTATGGTTGTACAAAGGTGCTTGGCAAGAGTGGGACATCGACCAAATCGAAATGGCGGTTCCAATGTCACCAGACCAAGTATTGAAGAAACGTTATGGTATCTTCAAACACCAATCACAAAAAGATGGTGTACCATTCCAAGGAACAGACTCACGCGAATTCTGGCAAAGAGCTGAAGACCGTAACGCAAGTACAGCAGACTTGTACAACAAGTTGGGTCTAGCAGAATATGAAGCAATGGAAGCTTTTGTACGTTGGAAATTCTAAATAGAAAAAGCTTGGCGCTTGCGTCAAGCTTTATAAGTTATTACAGGATGTTAAAATAGAAGGTTTTTCAGAGAAAAATTAAACATTGATACATCCGAATTTGGAAAAGGAATTGATTATAGTGTTTGATTATCAGGCCTTGCGCCTGTGAATTTAGCCGTCGAACTTTGTTTGACGGCTACTTTGTTTTTA
>NZ_JBMLSD010000101.1:0-5088 GCF_049240685.1 Flectobacillus sp. | reverse complement strand
TGTATTTTCTAGACATAGAAATTTTTGATTTGTTGTAAAACTATTTTTTAAGTTTTAGGATAGAATCCTTAGAAAAAATAGGTGCTGGATGGGAATCCAGCACCAGTGTGGTGACATATATTTTCTAATGCGCTTCTAGCCAGTTTTGACCAACGCCCATGCCTGTTTCCATTTTTACTGGAAAATCTATGGCATGAATCATTAAGTCATTTACTCGTTCTTTTAGTAAATCCAACTCATCGCGATGAGCATCGAATACTAATTCGTCATGCACTGTCAAAATCATGCGAGAACGAAGTTTTTCTTTTTTGATAAAGTCATTCACTTTAATCATCGCAACCTTAATCATATCTGCTGCCGAACCTTGAATTGGTGCATTGATGGCATTTCGTTCTGCGAAACCTCTTTCGACCATATTCTGAGCATTGATGTCTCTCAAATATCTTCTACGACCAAGAATCGTTTCACAATACCCTGTATCTCTAGCCTTAATTACAGCTGAATCCATGTACTGTTTTATGGCTGGAAACTCTCTCCAGTAACTATCAATAATTTCTTTGGCTTCAGTTCTTGAAATCGCAATTTGTTGAGATAACCCGAATGCAGATACACCATAAATAATACCAAAGTTTACCGTTTTGGCCTTACGACGCATATCTGAAGTCACTTCATCTAGGCTTACATTGAAGACCTTTGCTGCGGTCGTAGCGTGAATATCTCGGCCTTGATTAAAAGCTTCAATCATAGATTCGTCTTGAGCAAACGCCGCCATGATACGCAATTCTATCTGAGAATAATCGGCAGATAAAATCAAATATTCTTCATTTCTAGGAATAAATGCTTTACGAATTTCACGACCACGAGGTGTACGTATCGGAATATTCTGCAAGTTTGGATTAGTACTCGACAAACGACCCGTAACTGCCACAGCTTGATTGAAAGACGTATGTATTCGCCCAGTGCTTGGAGAAACCAGCAGAGGCAAAGCGTCTACATAAGTGGACTTGAGTTTTTGTAATTCTCTAAAATCTAGAATCTTTTTCGCAATCTCATGCTCTGATTCAAGTTTAGACAAAATCTCCTCACCTGTCATATACTGACCAGTTTTAGTCTTTTTAGCTTTAGGGTCAAGCTTAAGTTTTTCGAAAAGAATCTCTCCTAATTGTTTGGGCGAGCCAATATTAAACTCCACTCCTGCCAATTCAAAAACTCTATCTTGGACGATACGCATATCTGTTTCCAGTTCCTTAGACATATTGCCCAAAAACTCGGTATCTATTCGCACGCCTTCCATTTCAATATCAGCCAAAACTTGTGTCAATGGCATTTCTACCTCTTCAAACAATTTGACAGCTACTGCATTTTCGGCCAAAATCGGATGTAGTCTATCTTTGAGTTGTAAAGTAATATCAGCATCTTCCGCTGCATATTCTTTGATTTTTTCTAATTCTACATCACGCATATTGCCCTGCTTTGCTCCTTTTTTACCAATCAATTCCTCAATCGAAACAGGGGTATAATTCAAATAATCTTCTGCCAAAATATCCATGTTATGACGTTTTTCTGGCTCAATCAGATAATGTGCCAACATAGTATCATACAATTTACCTCTTACAGTCAAACCATATCTTTGCAAAACCATCAAGTCATACTTGATATTTTGGGCAATTTTTTCAATGTTTTCATTTTCCAAAACAGGACGAAACTCATCGACAATCGCTTGAGCTTGCGCTTGATCTGCCGGTACAGGTACATAAAATGCCTCTCCTTTACGATAAGCAAATGCCAATCCTACCAATTCTGCCTCCACAGCATCGACGCTTGTTGTTTCTGTATCAAAACAAATAGCCTCTTGTAAACTCAAGAAGTGTACTAAGTTTTGGCGAAGCGCTGGGGTATCTACCGCATGATATTGGTGAATGGTAGAATAGATATTTTGCTTAAATTCTAGCGTAGTTTCTGTAACAGCAAGAGGTTTTTCAGAAACTAACCCTCCGAATAAATCCATCTGTCCAGCCGCAGCAGCTTTGGAAACTTTTGCTGAAACAGTTTCCTCTTTCACAACAGGTTCAGACTCTTCGCCCAACAAGCGCTTGCGTAAAGTCCTAAACTCCAGCTCGTCCAAAAGTGGAGAAAGAACTTCTTTATTTACCTCCGAAATACGTAAAGATTCTTCGTGAAACTCAATAGGTACTTCACACAAAATAGTTGCTAACTCTTTTGATAGTAAGCCTTGTTGAGCAAAGTTGACTACATTTTCTTTCTGCTTGCCTTTCAACTTATCTGCATTAGCAATCAAGTTTTCTACACTTCCAAATTCAGCGATAAGCTTTTGTGCTGTTTTTTCACCAATCCCCGGAATACCAGGAATGTTATCGACAGCATCGCCCATCAAACCTAAGATATCGATTACCTGAGATACACTTTCGATACCCCATTTTTCACAAACCTCTTGTGGCCCAAGAATTTCGACACCCTTGCCCATAAAGGCAGGCTTGTACATTTTGATGCGCTCCTCTACCAACTGACCATAGTCTTTGTCGGGAGTCATCATATAGATTTCCATGTCCTCATGGGCGCGAGCAGCTTTTTTAACCAAAGTTCCAATAACGTCATCAGCCTCGTAGCCCTCCATCAACAAAATAGGAATATTCATGGCTTCCAATAAGCGCTTTACATAAGGAATAGCAACGGTTATATCTTCGGGTTGCTCTTGACGTTGCGCCTTGTATGCCTCAAACTGCACATGGCGAAAAGTAGGCGTTGGCGTATCAAAGGCAACACCCAAGTGTGTAGGTTTTTCCTTGGCTAAAATTTCGAGTAAGGTATTAGCAAAACCAAAAACAGCACTCGTATTAAGTCCTTTTGAACTAATACGAGGTGTTTTTTGAAACGCAAAGTGAGCACGATAAATCAATGCCATTGCGTCGAGTAGGAATAATTTTTTCATTATTTTAGTCTGTAGCCTTCCAATCGGTTAAGCACACTTCAGAATGAGATTTTATTGATTATTCAAAAATACCAAAAAAGACTCGCTTCTCTTTTAAGATGTAGGAAAAGATAGTTATTTTGTAAAAATGATGTATAATGTTATGGGAGAAAAATTGACAGTTAAAGATTTTGGACCTATTCGTTCAGCAACTTTAGATATAAAAAAAATAACCGTTTTAATAGGGCCGCAAGGCAGTGGAAAGTCTACTTTAGCAAAATTGTTAGCTATTTTTAATAACCCTAATTTCTTGGTAGATGCCTACATCGGGAAAAAGGTAGAGGATTATTTTTCTCGATTTCAGATACAGTATTTTCTAAATTCATCAAGTTCTTTTGAATACAGTTCAAATAATTTTCAGGCAAAATTCAAGGTTAATGATTTTTCATTTCAAATAACTGAGGAAGAGGATTTTCTGGAAACTTCAGCTAAATCATATTTCCCATCTCTTCAATCTTTAAAAAATGAATGGTTAAGATATAACGAACGAGTACAACGAGGTACCTCAAATATGAATACGATTTTAACATCAATCGTATTACCAAGTCTGCTAAAAAAAACTACTTCTCTAACCCATCAAACGAAGTATCTCCCAACTGATAGGATTTTTATTTCATCCATATCCGACTCAATACTTGGTTTGCTGACAGCAAATATTGCTCTTCAAAAAAGTACAATTGAGTTTGGCAACTATTTTGAGATAGCTAGAACTCATGTTTCTAACCTACCTATTGGATATCTCAATATTGCATATAAGTATGAAAATGGTCGAAATCTTATTTATTACAACGAACAAGACTCTGTACCTCTTTCAGCAAGTGCTAGCGGGCATCAATCTTCAATTCCGCTCCATGTAACTATCGAGCATTTTTCAAAGGAAGGTGATAATCTATTTATTGTGGAAGAACCTGAATTGAATTTATTCCCAATAACTCAGAAAAATTTGATTCAATTTTTAATTGAAAAATGTGGTGACAACAATCACTTGGTCATTACTACACACAGCCCTTATGTACTGAGTACAATCAACAATTTGTTGTTCGCCTACCAGACAGCAAAAGCTATACCTGACAAAGAAGCGGAGTTAGCAAGCATCATTCCAAAATCACAATGGATTAATCCAAAGGACTTTTCCGCTTACTATGTGGGTGAAGATAAAGAGGGGAATAAGGGCGGGGTCAAATCCATCTTTAATGAAAAAACTGGCTTGATTAGTGAAAATGAATTAGATGAAATCTCTGAGAGTCTTGGAGATGACTTTGACTCAATCATGCAAATTTATAAAATGCGTAACCGTGAAAGATAAAATCAATGCCGTATTTCCTTGTTTCACAGGGATATGTATGGAAATCTACACTAATTATACTTTTTGGGTAGACGAGTACCTTGAAGACATAAACCCTCAACAACTAAGAGGAAAGTCTTATGTAATTACTACAATCGATGAATCAATCGAAGACCAGCCATTTAAGATTTTTAATCCTAGTCAAAAAGAAATCAATTTCTTAGCGATTGATAAAGGTTTATTTCTTGATATACCAGAACATCCTACAAGATGCGACTTTGCAGTATTTGATGATATCCGTTTTTGCTTTGTAGAAACGAAGGAACCTTCTCCAAGACAAAAAAGTGACGAGAGAAAGAAAGCTATTACACAGCTAAAATTAACTATTCAGCTTTTTAAGGAGAAAATTGATTTTGAAGGGTTTCACATTGAAGCACAAGTTAGTTTGAGAGCAAAAAAAGTTTTTCCTAGGCGAAACTCTCGAAGACAAAATGAAGCAAAAGAGTTTGAGGATGAACTCAACGTGACACTCTTCGAAAATAATACGATAGAATTCTAACCCTGTTTTGTATCAGGGTTAGAATACCTACTAAGCAATCGTGCAGAATAAGATTTAAGTTATGTGTTTAGGAACTAGGCAGTAGGCGTAAGGCAAAGAATGTTAAAGTATTATTAATTACCTTTTCAAAAACCGACCGCTGAAAGCCGTCATCTGAAAGCTTAAAACAGAATCTTAAATATAATGTTGAGTACTAAGCTATCTATGCCTTTTCCTCCCAAATACAACATAAATTCACAATCGTTTCGACAGCCT
>NZ_JBMLSD010000100.1:0-3188 GCF_049240685.1 Flectobacillus sp. | reverse complement strand
ATCACAAACCAATCCTCCATACATGAAAATGTAAGCAATTTTAAATCAGAGTAAAAATTAATCCCTGCAAGCGACCCATCAAAGCCAAGACTGCGGGGATTTTTTATATTAATAGAAGGTAATAAAAAGCAGCACCAAGTCCAGAGGCAAACTTCATTACAATTCAAAGGAGTTACGATGAAAAGTCGATTCTGGGTATTTTATAGTTGATGAGTTTTCTGTTTCAATTCCTAAATGGTGCGATTAAAAGGCGATTAATTCGGATTATTCTAATTTACCATTATTATGGTTTCAATTCCTAAATGGTGCGATTAAAAGCTTTCCCAGATAGCCATGTAATAGACTATTTTACGCAGTTTCAATTCCTAAATGGTGCGATTAAAAGTAGTATCATTGTTCATTACACCTTTATAGACAATGTTTCAATTCCTAAATGGTGCGATTAAAAGTGGCAATTGCGGCAGGTATCATTCTCGGTTCTGTTGTTTCAATTCCTAAATGGTGCGATTAAAAGCCGTTATTAAAATGGCCTATACGCTGTAAAATAACGTATTTTTCCCCGAAAAAACTAGAAAAAAATCGTCGATGTGTAATGATAGGATTTACCCCGCACATCGACGACTGTTGATTATCAGAAACTTAGCTCAAAAACCTATCTCTTTGATTAATAAAATTTCAGTATTTCAATGAACTATTTTTGGGCTCGACGACTCGCGTATATCATTATACGTCATAAAAAATTATCTGTACTCATACGCTCTACTCCTATCACTTGCTTATCAAGCCAACGCTCGTTTCGGCTCTTAAAGATAATCAAACTATCTTCATTTTCATTCATGATTTTTCGAGCTCCTTTCTCTAACTCCTTCAACTTTACCTCGGTAATTTCTCCCTCAAATACCGAATTTTGAATCCAGTTCAAATACTTTCGGCAATGTTTCATCATTTTGCTTACTCGCTTTTCTCCCATATCATATACCAAAATTACATACATATCAATCAATGTTTTATTTCCAACAACTTCATTCAAAAATCACTCGTTCATAAACTGCTAACTCACTCTACCACATCATTTTAAAAGGTTTGTAAGTCTCTATTCCCAAAATATGCTTGCTGAGTTTATAACACTCTAACTTTACTAAGTGCTTGTAACTGACGCTACGTCCTAAAGTTCGATGCTTGAAGGTTTCTTTTAATCTTTCTTCGAATGCCTGTACAAATACTTTCTTGGCGCTATCTTTCAATATACATCTGTTGGTATCCTGCCGAAAATCATTCGCTTGTATTTGCTTTTTATTCAATACACTGAAAATGGTTCTATCTACCAACAATGGTTTGAATATTTCCGAAATATCCAAGGCCAATGAATATCGTCGCTCCCCCGGTTCGTGCAAAAAACTAATCGTAGGATTAAGCTGAGTATGATATATTTGATCTAAACACATCGTATAACACATCATGTTACCAAACGAAATTAAGGCATTCACTTCATTTTTGGGAGGCTTTTTACTACGATTTCCCATCTCAAAATCATTGATTATCGTATCAAAAGTATCATAATACGCCTGACGAATATTACCTTCTATCCCCATTAATTCATCTACCTTTTTGGCACTTTCAATCAAAGAAACGTAATTTTCTATACGTTCCAACGAACTCGCAACATCTTTACCCCTACTCTGGTAATATTTCAAGTTGCGACTCATATTAAATGCCGCACCATTAATCAAAGTCTGGGCAATTACCATCCGTTTTTTTTCAGAAATATAATGCTTGGTCTGCTCTACTTGCATCTTGCCTGCCAACAGATAATCCTTAGACATAAATGAGCCTGTATAATGCTCATAATAGTCAAAAAAATGTACTGATATATGGTTTTTACCTATAAAATTAAACAAGGCACTATTGGCATCCAAACTGCCAAAGCAGTACAAGTTATCTACTGACTCAACAGGTATTGGACGAACTTGACCTTCATTTCCTTCCTCATCTAAAGGCGTAAAATACAGCGTATTATCCTTACGACTCATACGTCCAGGATTGAATAGGTAATAGGATTTTTTCATGATGTCAAAAGATTTATGTTATAGTGTTCAAACGTTGTCGTCTATTTCACCAGACCAACAAAAATCAAAATAGCTACACGAACGGCATTTGGATATGGAAAGTTTGGAGGGACAGGCTTCTCGGTGAATTATCTCAGAAACATCTTTTATCCAACTTTCGATTTCAGGCATTTCATCCTGATGCAATTCAACCCTTTCGGTAGCTCGAAGTTTAGGGTATTCGATTATGCCATGATGCGCAGGTATACCATTCTTTCTTAATAAAAAGAGATAAAATTTTACCTGAGCCACATGGGCTCTTTCCTTAGCATTAGATTTTTTGGTCTCATAGACAATCCCTTTCTTAGCATCAAAAAAGTCTATCTTAGCCGAAGCTCGAATTCCGCCATCAAGCTCTGCCAAAATTTCTAATTCTTGATTTTTCTCTGCTCGCTGCGGATAGCTTTCTTCTCCAATCAGTTTACCTTCATAAACCACATCGGAAGTATGCTCCATCGTAATACCGTTGGCATGAAGCCAAAGTTTTCGATGACAAAGATGATAGTAGTTGATAAGCGTAGCGTTGATGTTCATGGTAAAAAGAATTTATCATCTTCCCAACTATCAGGGTTGGAATAAATATAATTTGAGATTTTTTGAAAACTATCTACGTCTTTAATAATATGTTCCCAGTAACGTTCCTGCCAAGCAAAACCCAATGAGGGAAATATTTCATTGATATGCTTAGTACATACCGATTTGAAAGAACGAATGACAACGGGTACACCACTCGCCTGGGGAGCAATAGATTGGTAAAACTTTGTTTGTTTTTTGACATCGTTAACTGCCTTTTCTTTGGATTCTTTCAACACCCCAATATCAATTATTCCATGGATGTGATTAGGCATTACAATAAATTCACCTAAGGTTACATGAGGAAAATGTTTAGGAATTTGGTACCAAAATCCCTGTATCAAGGCTCCTATACTAGATAATTTCATTTTTTTATCCTTACATTCTCCAAAGAAATGCTCTCGATTTTTAGTACAAATGGTAACAAAATACATTCCTTCTCCATTATAATCCCAAGAAGTTAGCCGTGTAGATTCTATTCGATATTTGTTTTTGAATAAAGCCATATTT
>NZ_JBMLSD010000099.1:0-53309 GCF_049240685.1 Flectobacillus sp. | reverse complement strand
TATTTCTGTCTTTTTTCAAAAAGAGAAGGTCTGTAAAAAGGATTCTTTCGATCCGAGGCGAGTGTCCCACTCGACAACTCGCAAAAGCACAGCAGACTATTTTTCGATCCGTGGCGAGTATCCCACTCGACAACTCGCGACAGCACACCAGACTATTTTCTATCTTAACAGTTCTTTAGCGCTGAAAAAGTGACTTTTTGCTGTCGCCAGTTGGTCAGTGGGACACCGACCACAAATGTAACCCTATCCTAAATTCATCATTTTACGAATGTACTTTCCTACGATATCAAATTCCAAATTGACGATATCGCCTACCTCTAAGGTATGAAAAACTGTATGCTCGTACGTGTAAGGAATAATGGCCACACGGAAAGAATTAGTACCTGAATTAAAAACGGTCAAACTGGTTCCATTAATACAAATAGAGCCTTTTTCTACCGTAATATTTTGTCCCTCTGGTTCATATTCAAAATCATATAACCACGAACCGTCTTGTGGAGTAATCGCTGTTACACGTCCAATCTGGTCGACGTGCCCTTGCACAATATGACCATCAAAACGACCATTGGCAGGCATACAACGTTCGAGGTTTACTTTTGAGCCAACCTCCAATTTACCGAGATTGGTTTTCTTCAAAGTCTCATCAATCGCCGTTACTGAATATAGATTCCCCTCAATAGCAATCACCGTAAGACAAACCCCGTTATGAGATAAACTTTGGTCGATTTTCAACTCATTCGTGAATGGACAAGTGAGTGTAAATGTAATATTTGTACCTTCTTTATAAATATCCACCACCTCGCCGATAGCCTCAACAATTCCTGTAAACATAGTTGTAAATGATTAAAATGAAAATTTGCATAGCAGGCGCAAAGTTAAGGATTTATTGGAATCGCTTTCACTTCAAAACTTTGCGTCTTTGTATTCTTTAACAACAAGCGCCAACAAATGATTGCCTCGATTGTTATCTTTGCAAACAAAGACATAACAAAAGGCGAATTTCAGAAGCAAATGAAAAATTTAAAATGGATTATCGGTTTAGTGATTTTACTCATTGTTGGCTATACTATATTCAACGGAAGCGAATCGGCACCGAAGCAAGATAACGCTGCTTACACGCAGCAACTCCAAAATGCTCGAAAAGAAAAGGATGAATTTTTCAAAACAGGAAAAGAATCTCCTATCGAAGATAAAGCCGCTTTCAAAGGTTTATCCTATTTTGAGACAGACCCAACTTGGAAGGTTTTGGGAAAAATAGATAAAGTCAAAAGTGGTCAAAAATTCGAAATCCAAATGACAGGAGGCGAAACGGAGACGTATGAACCTTATGGAAATATCAGTTTTGAAAAAGAGGGAAAAAAGGTTTCGCTGAAAATATTTATCAATAGTGAGGGAATGTTGTTTTTACCATTCAAAGATTTGACTTCAGGTAAAGAAACTTACGGCGCAGGAAGATATATCGACCTTGACCCAAAGAATGAAAAGGATTCACAAATTGAGATTGATTTTAACTTAGCCTATCATCCTTTTTGTGCCTACAACCATACCTTTACTTGTCCGCTACCTCCAGCCGAAAACTTGATTCCAATGGCAGTAACGGCAGGCGAAAAACTCTAATTTGATTGGAGATTTGGGATTTTTGGTTTCGGAAATAAAGGAACATGCCTTCCTTCCCAAAATCAAAAATCCCAAATTAGGAGTGTACGAAAAATTCTAAAACTGTTTATTTCGGATGTTGGATTTCGGAAGTGTAATCTTTTACATTTCCGAAAAAATAAAGGTATTTAACCGAGTTTCCGAAATCCGCAATCCCAAATCCGAAATACACTGTTAGGCTTCCACCTCCTCTTGTAACACAGTCAGTACTTCTGTATCCAACAATCTGGCGGCAAGGCTCAACGTCTTGATTAGTTCATAATGAAAATAGAATTTCATCGTATGAATTTTATCTTGATAAAACGTCAACTCATCGCCAGTTGGCGCTTGTTGTTCTATCGCATTTTGAGCCACAACGCCTTGTTTCAGCCATTGCCAAGCCACGGTAATAATACCAAACAACTCCATGTACAAAGTAGCATCTGCCAAAAATACCTCATTATTTCCTTGAGCAGCTAGGCCAAGCAAATGCATAGTCACTTTCTGTAAACGACCTAATTCCTTTTCTAGCTTTTCGGCATAAGGTAACAAGACTTCATGTGTTTTGGCCTCTGCAACGGTTTTCATCACTTCAGCAAAAAGAAGTTGAGGTGCTTTGCCACCATTAGCGGTAACACCTCTACCCAGTAAATTCAAAGAATGGATTCCCGTTGTACCTTCATAAATCGACATAATTCTTACATCGCGCGCCATTTGCTCCAAGGGAAAATCTTCGGTATATCCATATCCTCCAAACACTTGCAAACCTTCATTTACCGCTTTGATACCATATTCGGCTGGATATGTTTTGGCAACCGTCGTCATCAAATCTAGCATCGTCTGATAAGTTTTTGCCTCCTCGCTGTCGCTACCCAAGCCATGAATCATATCTTGCCACCAATAACATTGAAACAACAAACCAATACAACCTTCGACAATCGCCTTTTGGAACGTCAGCATACGACGCACATCAGGGTGATTGATAATGAATGTTTGTGCATCAACGAGATTTTTATTGGTTAATCTTCGACCTTGCGGACGCTCTTGGGCATACTCCAAAGCCGCATAATAGGCAGCCGAAGCAATATAAGTACCACCCATACCCACGCCCAAACGAGCTTCGTTCATCATTTGGAACATATATTGCAAACCACGATTGGCCTCTCCTACCAAATACCCTACGGAATTATCCTTATCTCCAAAAGTCAAGTGCATCGCTGGCGTAGCTTTTTGCCCCATTTTATGATAAATACCTGTCGAAACCACGTCATTGTCTATCGTATAGTTGCCAGCGTCATCGGCTCTAAACTTCGGAACCACAAATAATGAAATACCCTTCGTTCCTAGCGGAGCGCCATCGATTCTTGCCAAAACCAAATGTATAATATTATCGGCAATATCATGATCGCCCGCAGAGATAAATACCTTTTGCCCTTTGATTTTATAGGTTCCATCTGCCTGAGGCGAGGCCGTAGTGACTACATCCGACAAAGAACTTCCAGCCTGAGGCTCGGTCAAACACATCGTACCTGTCCACTCAGCAGTAATCATACGGTCAGCAAATTTTTCTTGCAACTCTTTTGAGCCAAAAGAATAAATCAAATGAGCCGAACCAGCAGTCAAGCCCGTAAACATCACAAATGAATTATGCGCAGCGCCACGAATAAACTCATTGGCGGCATTGACCAACAAAGGCAATTGCTGTCCACCATGCTCATAGTGGAAAGTGGCGCTAATCATGCCAGAGTCCCCCATTGCCTTCATATAATCCTTTACAGCAGGATGCACTTTTACTTGACCATTGATAAGCTCAGGTTGTTTACGGTCAGATTCCACGTAGGCAGGACGCATGATTTTGTCGGCGATTTCCTCAGCCGTATCCAATACCATATCAAACATATCAGGCGTGTAATCCTGAAAATGAGGATACTGCGTAAGTTCTCCCACTTTGAGTACCTCCTTGAGCATAAAGTCGAGATTTCGACGAGAATATTGTTGTGCCATATATCAAATAGGATTTTATTTCATTAAAAATTATATTCTATTTAAAGTAAAAATAATACAAATAAAATTATTATGCAAGCATACTATTTATGATAAAAATTATTGAGCTGTAAGAATTTGTCTGATTTTTATCATGACACGCTCTTACAGCTCAGAAAGGTGATTTTTATCTTTTTTTGATTTGGAAATCTAAATAAGTTTGCTAAAATTTGCCATAACTAAAAGCTTAGTAGATATTTGGTTTACACATTATCATTTTTAGTCTCCTAATGATTTCTAATACCCTATCAACCTCTATAAATCATGATCAAAATTTACACCACCGCCCTCTGTTTTATCACAATCATTTGTTTATTAGGCTCATGTAAACAAACAGAAAAATCTGATAATACAGGTGGGTCATACGCTACTCTATATGGTACCATCAATGTCTCTCCTGAGTTAGAATCAATTGATAATATTCCCTTGTATCAGTTCAACTATGCGCTTCAAGATAGAGCCCCAATAGCTCGTATAGCATTAGACAAACCACAAAAGGAGTATCAAATCAAACTAAAAATCGATAAGCCAGCACTTTTTCAATTGGCACATCAAGGATTTTTTGTTAGTCCTCACGATTCTGTCCATCTAAATATTTCCATCAAAAAAGACGCTCATTCTGATTTACCCAAGACAATCTTCGAAGTATTGTCTTCTCAAAACAAAGGTAATTATCTCTATTATCAACAGTTTTCTGACCCAGAAACTTCAAGTTTACTGAATATCAACATTGAAGATTATCTTCAGAATTTTAGTCAGTATAAGGCAAGATTAAAAGAGGAATATGATTTTCGTAGAAACCAGTTTAATAATTTTAGTATCCAATATCCTGTTAGTAATGAGTTCAAATCATGGGTACTAAATGACTTAAAGTTTCAATATTTCGACGGTTTACTTAGCACTCTATACTACACTAATCATACGACTCTAGACGCAGATTTTTTTAAAGAAATTAAGACCTCTTTTCAGCAAAATGATAGTCTTCTTCACATGGTTTCGTATGGAAGTTTTTGCCTAAACTATATTTGGCAATACAAGAATCAAATCAAAAATGGTAATGACTATTGGAATAACCTGTCGAGCCTAAATAGCCTCACACATTCTATCAATACAAATTTTAAGGGGACTACAAGAGACTATCTGTTATATGCGCTGTTAAGAGATATTGCTGAAAACAAAAATCAGCGCTATGATTTTTCCATTCAACAGTTTTTTCATAACACAAAAAATCAGATAAAAGATAGCCTCTTTGTCAAGGCTGTTAACTACCTCAACTTTACAGAATCAAATCTTTCTATCCCAGAAGATGTACAAAAGTTATCACTAGAAAATAGTGTTGGTGAGCGAAGTGAACTAAATGATATTTTGAAAAAACATAAAGGAAAAATCATTTTTGTTGATTTCTGGGCTTCGTGGTGCAGTCCATGTATAGCCGAGTTTGGAAGCTTAAAAAAAATCATAAAGTCATACAAAAAAGATATGGTCTTTATCAATTTTTCCATTGACACCGAACAATCAAAATGGCAAAAGAGCGCTCAAAAAAATCTACCCGAAGGTGTTGAATCATATAGAATTCTAGGAACAAAAGCCAATGATGACATTTTAAGTTCATTCTGGGGTTTGTCTACTATTCCTCGCTATGTCATTATTAACCAGCAAGGAAACATCGCTTATTTCAATGCTCCACGTCCTTCCGAATCCAAACTTCATGAAATTATCAAGCTATTGACAAAGAACAATTCGCTCGATTGATTTAGCATACTTTCATTTCTGAATATCTTTCTATTTCAGATTTATTAGCGTATAAAATAGTACACATACTTTTTGTTTGTTGGCTAGGAAATGAAAAAATATTTTCTAAAATTTGCTATAACTAAATATTTAGTAGATATTTCTAAATCAAACTTTTACTCCTATATCTAAACCTCCAAAAATCATGTACAAAATCTATTTCCTTCTCTCCTTTTTCTGGATATGCTTTCTATTTAAAGGTCATAGCGCTATGCTATATACTGAAAATATACTTACTACTGACTCCACGACATTAGACATTCGGGCTTCAAAAGAAAAGCCTTTCAAATTCTACTATAACGATATATTTGGTGAACGTCCTATCTTATACGAAATACAGAAAGATACCCTGTTAAGGCTACACTTCGACTATCCTATTTTGGTGATTGTAACCGATAGTACTCCCACTCGAAAAACACTTTACAGTAAGTTTCATGGGAGATTTACTGTTAATAACTTCTTAGTACAGCCCAACGAAACAATCTTAGTCGAAAAGGATCGTGAAAACATTACTCATTTTATTGTAAAGGATAAAATTCGTACAAATGAACTCAATTTCTTTGTCGAAATGGAAAAGGAATTGGGCTTGTTTGAAGGCTTTGGAGCCGATTTAATGCCTGTCCAATTCACTGCCATTGATGAAATTACATTTGCTAGAGAGAAATTCGAGAGTCGTATGCGTTTTTTGAGTAAGTATCAGCAAACACATGAATTAAGTCCCTCTTTCATTTCACAATTACAAGCACTTTTTCTACTCAGAAAACTCTCAAGCTTGATGTCTGGCTATTATTCTGTTTATAGAGGAACATTTAAAAAAAGTCATGAACTGATTGAGAAGGAAATAAGCACCACTGTAAAGTTCGATGAAGCTCTTTTCTATTCAAGCGAGCAAAGAAGTTACATTCAACAGTTTCTATATCTTTGGGCACTCAAGAACAAACAGCCAACCGACGCAGCTACCTTGATAAGCATTGCCAATGAAATATTTAAAGGAAATATCCGTGAAATGGCAATGTATGACTTAATCCGTGCTGCGGTGGTATTAGGACAAAAAAATACAGACACAACGCTGGAAGCATACCTACAATATGCTTCGGATAGCTTTTTAAAAGAATACGTCATCAAGAGTTTTCAACCACAAATACTGGCTAAACGATTAGGGGTGAATAATGACATTTTAGATAGTGAACTTATTTCAAACAAAGATTTGGAGGCACATACATGGAGAGAGCTATTGAGTACAGACGAGAATAAACTTATTTATGTAGATTTTTGGGCTTCTTGGTGTGCTCCCTGCCGTGCAGAAATGCCTGCTTCAAAGCAACTGAGAGAAGCATATTCTACTAAAGGAATCAAGTTTGTTTATGTTTCAATTGATGATAATATAAGTGCTTGGCAAAAAGCTATTACGGAATTAGGTCTAGATTCGGCGGTTCACTATCTGATGCCCGACGGGAAAAAGTCTGCATTTGCTGACAAATTTAAAATAAGTTCTATTCCTCGTTATATGCTCGTAGGACGCGATGGTACCATAATCAGCGACAATGCACCCAGACCGACCAATCAACATATAAGAAGTTTTTTTGACGAGATTTTGAAGAAATAAGATACATGTACACAAACCCTACAACTATGAAACCTGTTATTATAGCTCTACTCTGTATTATTTTCTATTCTTGTAAAAGCGATAGGAAAGACGATAATCAGTCGAGTACAGAAATGCCTACGACGCCACAAAACATTACCATTATCATCAATAACCCCTTAAAGAAGCAAATCTTTTTTGATTGGTCTTCTTTGCTTGATGCCGCTACTCAACCTTATGAAGCGACGTCAGCCCACGATACTATTCTTATAAAAAGTACGATTCCTGTTAGACTCATCAGTTCTGATATGATAGGTAATAGTAAAATTGTGCAAAATACTTTTTTGTTATATCCAAACGATACCGTATTTCTAGCAAAGCCACAATCAATCACCAACATTTCTGGCAAATCTGACCAAAGAAATAAAGAACTTTCTTTTTCCCCTCAGTTCAGAGAACAATTTGGAAACTATGAAGGTTGGTCTGTGTCAACACCCTTCGGTGATGATAAACCAGCGATAAGACTGCAAAAAATAAAAGAAGCCTATCAAAAGCATATAGCATTTGCCGACCAATTCTTTCAAGTCAATCATTCAAACTCAGCTTTTAAGAATTTCATGAGCAAAGAATTTTACTACAAACAATACTTTGATTTTTTAGCTCTCTACCAAGAAAATCTCCCAAAAAACAAAGCTATCATTCAGGATGCTCAAGTAGCCCGTTTTCTTGCTGATTTTAAGCTTGATGATAGTGCCAGCGAAATTCCAATTTATGGGTATGCTATATTTTTGTTAGAATCTTTGTTACAAGAAGGAAAATCTGAAATAGACTTCTATCAAAACCTCAAAACCAAATATTCAGGAAAAACCCGAGACATCGTTTTATATAGATTTGTTGATTTTTGTATTATCAATTCTTCTAAAAATATCTCTACACTTTATACTTATTTCCAAAAAGATGCAGAAAATATTGTGTTGAAAAACAACCTAAAAGAGCAATATCAATTCATGGCGAATACTTTAAATTCGAGTGGGAATAAATCATTAGATAGTTCGACTGTTATTCATTTTTCAGACAAAAAAACACTTACTTGGAAGCAGTTATTGGAAAAAAATGCTGGAAAAATCACCTATTTAGATTTTTGGGCAAGCTGGTGCAAACCATGTATTGAAGAAATGAAATATTCGCATGAGGTTCAGAAAAAATATCCCAACATTAACTTTGTTTATCTCTCCCAAGATGAAAACTACAAACATTGGGAAAACTCCATACTTGCCCGAAATATGTCAAAGGAAAGCCATTATTTGATAGGTTCATCTAAAAACTCTGCCATATTATCGCAGTTTAATATCACAAGTATTCCCAGATATATGATTATTGACCAATATGGTAAAGTCTTAAATGCTGACGCTCCACGTCCTTCGGATGCTAAACTTAAAACAGTTTTTGATGAATTACTCATAGAAAAGTAATGAACGAGTAGCGATACACTTGTGTAGAATTGAATGAATTTCTCTGAGTGAAGCTCTCTCTTTGAAAAATTGCCAAATTTATCATTTAACAGTTTACTAGTTAACAAGTATTATCCAACAATCAATATAGTCTAAATCTCAAAAACAATCCAGAATGAAAGGCAATCTCATCTTCTTATTACTTTTCATAACCATTTGTTTTTCATCTATTTCACAGACTCAAAAACCAGATTCTATAGTCGTGACAATGGATAAACAAACAAAACGGAATATTGATAAGTACAATAATTTTTGGTATTTATTTCCCTATGTAACTGTGTATGATAGTCGTCATCCTAATGGGATTGAAATACTCAACAAACAGTCATTAAAAGATACCATCACTACCCTATTATTTTCTACAGAAGACGATTTCTATATACTCAATTGTAGAACCCTACAAAGTGAAGTTGAAGTAGTTGTTAAAAATGGAGACAAGGTTATTCTATCTTTAAATAATGAGCAAATAGCAATAAATGTAACCAACAGAACAACTCAGCCTTTAGAATTTAAGATAGATGATATATTATATCACAGAGATAAAAACCCATTAATTTTAGTCAAAAAATACTATAATCCACTACATTTTATGTCTATTGAGGAGGCATTGAAGACTCCTAAAAAAAAGTATCTCGTAAAAAAACAAGCATTTGAGGAAATTGCCGCTTGTATAAAATCGGCTACTCAAATAGTAGATTCTTTAGAGCAAAATGCCCTAATTTCCTCCAATACGGCTAGTTTTAATAAAACGAAATTTAGGACTTTTTTGCTCTCACTAAATATCTTGGAATCTAAAATAAACTTTGATTCTGCCAGAATATTACTAAACTCCTACCCTAATACGCTTCTTTACCCCGACAAATACCATTACAAATTAGCTGAATGTATTACCGATAAATTTATTGTCGAAAAAGCCAAAGAAATTCCATTTAATGATCTTACAAATAGAGACTACGCTGAAATATACGATAAAATAAACCAGAGTGACCTATTTCTAACCAGACATAAAAACTTTCTTTTATTGCGAGAATTAGACAGGATTTTCAAGTCTTTTTCGAGAAATATCAGTAAAAAATACTATGATTCTTTTCTTACCAATACTCAGGATAGTACAGCTAAAAATATAGTCCTTGATAAATATGCTTTCTTTTTTACTCCAATCAATAACCGTGATGAAGTTTTATCTGTACAAAATCAAAAGCAGTCATTGAGTGAATTACTAAAGGAAAATAAACTTACCTATGTTGACTTTTGGGCATCGTGGTGTGGTCCTTGTCGAGTCGAAGTACCACATTCTAAAAAGTTACAAGAAAAGTATGAAAAGGATATAAACTTCATATACCTTTCCATTGATCAAAATGCTACTCAATGGAAAACAGCGATAAATCAACTTGCTCTACCTTTGAAGAAAAACTTCTTAATAACCAATCCTAAAAACAATACTCTTATTCAAAAATATAAGGTTATCTCTATTCCTAGGTATATGATTATTGATTCTAAAGGGGTAGTTATTAATCAAAATGCTCCACGTCCTTCCGACCCTAGACTTATAAAGGTTTTTGATGAATTACTCAAAGAAAAATAAGGTGTATATACCAAATAATTAGATTGTAATAGTTGGCTTGAGTTAGCAGGTAAAAGCGAAGCACCAACATCATTTTTGAATAACCATGAAACACCAAAAATTCATTTGACTCGTGACGTAATATATTGTAGTTATTCTGTATAGTATGATAATTTACATACAATAGGACTTGGAGCTTGTATTATGAGTGATGTAATACTGGCTGTAGGAGTCAATTTGTTGGGGCTTCTCATGTAAAAGTTTATGGCTGTTACACTGCTACTAGAAGAACGGTTGGAGGATATCAATTTAAAACACAATATTAAAATTATGAAAATCTTATTTGTACTTTTTATGGTTACAATTTTGGCTATATTTTTTACCAATAGTGCTTTTTCACAAAGAGGAGATACCATTACAATAATAGATGTCAAATCAATTATGGAGTCTTATCAAAACAAAAATCCAGATACAATAGCATACATGGTTACTGAGTACCCCGCAGTATTTATTGGAGGTAAAGACTCACTTGATTCTTATATTAAAAGAGTTTCATTAAGAAATGCCGCAAGGTTTATTAAAAGCAAAACCAAGATTTTGTGTTGGGTTATTATAGAAAAAAATGGATGTATTTCAGAAGTAGAAATGATAACGCACAATAATCCAGAGTTAGAAAATAGTATAAAATATGCGCTATATTCATCTCCAAGATGGATTCCTGCAACTCAAGACGGTAGAAAGTTAAGGTATAAAACTATTTTAGCATTTAATTTTCCTTAGTTCGGCTTTTAAGGCATTTTCACTGAGAGGTATGACTTATTTTAAAATTATAAAACAGCAATTTTTAATTTTCTCACCATAAAAACCAAATTTTACCGTGAAATACACCCTATCTCTATTGGTACTTTTACTACTCTTTGCCTTTGCAGGGTCTGCACAAAATGGCATTTCTACCGACACTGTCGAAATCATTAGTAAGCTTAAATCAGGCGAAAAAGCCTATCTGTATTACTACAATCAATTTCAAGAATTCCCGACGCCAATTGAATTTAATCAAACTAAAAAAATCAAAATCGCATTTAGGGATTTACTAATTCTTAAGGATACTGAGAAACAAATGACCTTTCCCATTACCAATTCCGAGAAATTATATGTTATCAAAGATGCTGAAAAAATCACAAGATTGGTATCTGACGATAAAAACCGAACTAACGAATTGGCTTTTCTAGTACCTATCGTAGCCAGTAATCAAGATTTTTTTTCTTTTGGCAAATCGCTAGACTACCGCTCTATTTGGCAAAAAATTGATGCTGCAAATACCAAAAATGTAGTAACCCCAAGCTATATCGAAATACTAAAAAATCATGTTTACAGCGATTATCTAACACTTATCGCCTCAAACTACTTATATCCTGAAGGGAAAAACACATTAGGCTCGGCGTGGGCACTACTCGAAAAAGAAAAAGTCGCTTATCAAAATGAAAGCCTTCTGAAAGATGCTCAATTTCGTAATGCATTGATCAATTATGAAAAAGCCTTGCTAAAAAAGGCGATGGTATCAACTACCGATTTTGGTGGTATCGAACAATCAATTTCAAGTAATTTTAGAGGAAAAATCAAAGATTTTTTGCTGTTTGTATTTCTGTGTCATCCTCAAAAACAAGATGCTAAGTTTGATACTGCACTCCAAAATTATCTCAATACTTCGCAAAATAAAGAGTATATCGAGTATCTCAAAGAGAAATATCTAAGTGGTCCAAAAGTCAAAAATGGAAATCTACTATCTGAAAAAAATGAGAGTATTTCTATGGATGAAATCCTAAAACAACACAAAGGAAAAGTCATTTACCTTGACTTTTGGGCAAGTTGGTGTGCACCGTGTAGACAAGAAATTCCTGATTCTAAAAAGCTTATTACCTCCTATCAAGCCAAAGGATTGCAAGTCATTACCATCTCGATGGATGAAAACAAAGTAGCTTGGCAAAAGGCTGTAAAATCAGAAGATCTTTCTCTTTCAGCTAATTATCTTTTGTCCAAAGATTTCGGCTCGGAGCTTGCCAAAAAATATAAGATTAAATCCATTCCTCGCTATATGATTATTGACAAAAATGGCAAATTTATCAACACCAACGCTCCTCGCCCATCCGACCCCAAACTTAAGGAGTTGTTAAAAGAGCTTTTGTAAAGGAGACACTGGAGAAAGTGAGCAAAATTAGATTTGAGTTTTTTTTAGGCAATAGGCAACAGGCACAAAGCAAGGAGTGTACAATTGTTTTTTAGTAACGATAGGTATGTTTTTGACGAAAATGCCCTAAGCTGAAAGCCGATACCTCAAAATGTTTTCCTCTTAGCGGGCGACTTAAGTCGCCCGCTAAGAGGAATGACATATCGCTAGAAGCAAAGCATTGCGTCTCTACTTGTAAATAATAACTACTCATTCAAAAACATTTACCCCCTATCTCATCCTCTTTTCAAAAAGATGAAAAACTGGTATATCTACGCTCAAAGTCATGCCATAACGCAACATGCTTACTTCTGAAACGGTATTAGTCAAACCGCCTGATGAACTGGTTACGTTGACATCTCTCAATTGTGGTGTGATTTGCGCACCTACTTTCAAGGCAATTGGCGCATTTTTGACGCCCCAAACCACATAACAACCTGGCGCAAAGATTTGTGAAAACTTGATTTTCGGAAAACCATTAATCTCATCTCCTTGTGACCAACGATAGCTAAATGCCGCCCCAATATCTACAATTGGCACAAATAAACTCAGCGAATGTCCTCCTCGACTATCTCTTTCGTAACCGCCCAATACCTTACGTTTTTTGCCCCAACTAAATGCCACACCAATCGGTGCAGTAATACCTGTCACGAAGGCACTTTGCGACACGCCTCTACTTGAGGCAATGGGTTGCTCAACGCCCGCATACAACCCTGGATAGGCATTAATGTCGAGACTAAAGGCATTTTTGCGCTTAAGACTATACGAGCCAACAGGAGCCGCATATTTATCAATAATCTCCTGCAAATCCGTGGTCGAATCGGAGGTAATTACATCGGTCATAAAATTGGCATAAAACGTGATTTGGTCAAATTTTGCTTTAAGACGTTCCTTCTGTTTTTCCTGAACCTTGGTATTATTTTGAGCCATCAATTCATCGATATTTTTTACTTCTGATAAGCTTTTTTGAATACTTTCAAAAGTCCTTTTCTGACTTGTCAAATCTTCTACTTGCTTTTGTAGCAACTCCAATTGGGTTTTGGTTTCTTGTAATTTTTTAATGGTCAAAATTCTCAAAGAATCTTTGTCCATATTGTCTTTCAGTTGCTTTAAGAGCACATTCGCTTCTTTTTCTTTTGTTGCAATCAAGCCTTTATTGGTCAGCAAATCCTTTTCTACCTGAGCAATATGTGTTTTTTGTAAAATCGCCAAGCCATTATTCAAAAGCCCTAAGCGGACATCTTTAGGACGAACCTCTGCCCATATAGGCTTCATTGCCGCAATGGTATGCAATAAGCCTGAACCATAGCTTTTGGTATAAAATGCCTTAATTGCTTCGATGGCATCGGTGGCGATGGGTTTCCATTTTTGATTGTAAGCACTTTTGTAAAAACTTGTATCTGGCTCGCCACTTTTTAGTAAATATTTGATTTGAAAACCTACATTTACCATGTCAAAAATTGATTGGGTGTAGTGTAAAAATGGCTTCACATCTCGCAAAGGCAGATTATCCGAAGTAGAATTATACAAAATTTGCTTTTGAATATCATCTAGCATGAGTAAAAACTGGCTAACTGTCTGATTAAAATATTCCAAACGATTATTGGACTCACCGAGCCAATTTCCAAGACTCTGCCCGTCCGCACCTACTTTCAAATTATTGAAAAGCAAGGTATCTTTTTGGTACAACAAGCCCAAAAAATAGCGACCAACCAAAGGGTCAGAAAACTGCTTCAATGCCTCCGAAGGACGAATCCACATCTTATTAGCAGGGTCGTTAGTCAAATCAATAAGGTTGTCTGACAACAAAGCCAACAAACGTATCGTGCGACTCACCTCCGACGTTCGAATGTCGGCATCGGTGGCATAACGTGTTTTCAGAAAATCTAAAAGCGTTGCTGGGTTGGTACCTTTTTCCAATAAATCAAAAGAATGATAAGTCATCAAGAAGATTTTGAAACTATCCTCTTTCAACATTTCTGGATGATATTGTTGAATATAACTTTCAAAATTCTGTGGAATTTTGGTTACATCCGAATGAAAGGCAGCCAACCAAGTATTTCCTAGAGAAGGTAAACGGTAAATATTTTCATCATTTTGTAACATCAAGTAAGTAGCAGGAAAGAAAGCCCTCAGCTCAGGAATCGTATCGAGACGATTTCGGAGTTTATCAAAAAAAGCTAAAGTCAATTCTTGTTTAGTACGTTTGACCAACCATCTGGCGGTGGCGTCCACCATGCGAGTAGTCATGTCGAGCGATAAGCCCGAACCAGAGGTTGAAGTACTTTGCAACTGAGGTTTACGCGTATTGTTAAGGGCATCTGTAGTCACAAAAGATTGCGTTTCGAGAATCTCTTTTTCCTTTTTCTTGATAAGATTTTTGTTAATAACCGAATCCATAATCGCTATGCGAGCGCCCGCCATTTCGCTTAAGGTCGAATCCAAATCAGACGCTATTTCACCCACTTTAAACTGAGTTATTTGAATCGACTCTTGATATTTTTGTCGAACAGAATCGGGCATTGGCTCAAACTTCACATACAAATTACGGCTCGAAATAGGCAAACGTTCAGAACCTGCAAAACTGGTCGTTTTATATACCACATTGACTTTGTAGCGTGTATTGAGCGAGTCGATGCGTAGTTTGAGTTTGCTCATAAGCGTATCTATTGCCTTGGCTGTTACACGAGCTTTGTCATTGATTACTGACTGAGCACCGTCAAACTCATGAAACAATTTAAAGGCATTTGGCAACTGATTAATGGTATTCAGCTCATTATTGACTTTAGAAAAAGGCTTTTTTACAAAACTTTTAATCGCCTCATAATCTTTGGCATTCATCACTCTTTTCGTATCCAAATAGCCAAAGAAAGTCCTTTTGGCGCCTCCACGGCTTGCATTTGGATAAATTTTCTCCAAAGAATCCTTGTACACACGCAAGGTGAGCGCATCATAATAAGCATTTTGAGAAAATGAGGAAAAGCCCCAAAACAAGCATATTCCCACTAATAGTAAACGTGTTTTCATAGATTATTTTATGAGTTAGAAAGAGTGGCAGGTGGTCGGGTATCGGCGGTCAGCTATCGGCTGTCGGCTATCGGCGGTCGGCGGTCGGCGGTCGGCGGTCGGCTGTCGGCGGTCGAAAGGATATATTTCCGAGTGCTGACGGCTGATATAGCCCATCGCTGAAAGCCGACAGCTGAAAGCCGACAGCCGACAACCATTACACATAGCTATATGCCCATACCATGAGGGCAAATTGAAGAGGCAAACGAGCATACAAAATCCATTTAGGAAATTGTTTAAATTTATCGGAAGTCGCCATGTAAATATTGGCTGGAAAAACCGCCACAAAAAGTGCGATTAATCCCCACGCAGCCCACGAACGAGTATTTTCAAATAAGAGTCCTGCCCCAAGAATAACTTCAGCTACACCGCTCAATGCCACCATGAATTGATGAGCAGGAATATATGGCGGCATTATTGCTAGAAAAAACTTGGGCTTTACAAAATGAAAAATACCAGCCAATATCATTAATAAACTCAATAAGTACATCATAGTGATGGATTTGAAAGGTTAGGAAAATGTTGGATAAGAGATTTTGATTGTGGATTTGGGATTCTGATGAGTTTTTTAAGATAAAACTATTAGATATTTACGAATCTGAAAGCCGAAATCTAAAATCCCAAATCCTTCTGATAGCTCCACACTCAAGATACACTAAGGTAGTGATAATTTAGGTATCCTAAAACATTCTTATTTTACAGGCTGTTATCTCAGCTAGGAAGTGTAACTTTGTGGTCTGTTTTGGATTCTACAAATTACAGAAGAGCGGTTAGACTTCCAAGGCATTTTTTTCATCAAAATATTTTGTACAATGACAGTACTTCCATACAAAGAGCAAGAGGCTAGCAAAAAGGAGCAAGTAGCTCAAATGTTTAATAATATTTCACATAAATACGACTTTTTAAATCACCTTTTGAGCGGTGGTATTGATATTTTATGGCGTAAAAAAGCCATCAAATTATTGAAAGCTGCCCAGCCCAAAAACATCCTTGATATTGCTACTGGAACGGGTGATTTTGCTATTGAGGCATTGGCTCTAAAGCCCGAAAAAATTGTCGGAGTGGATATTTCGGAAGGAATGTTGAATGTAGGGAAAGAGAAAATCAAAAAATTGGGTGTTGATAATATCATCGAAATGCAATTAGGTGATTCGGAAAGATTACTTTTCGAAGACAATACTTTTGATGCTGTCATCGTTAGTTTTGGCGTAAGAAACTTTGAAAATTTGGAGAAAGGGCTCACTGATATGTGCCGTGTGTTGAAGCCAGGCGGAACTTGTATCGTTTTGGAGTTTTCCAAACCTAAATCATTCCCTTTCAAACAGATTTATAATTTCTATTTCAAATACATTTTGCCTGTTATTGGAAATATGGTTTCAAAAGATTCGTCTGCTTATACATACCTTCCTGAGTCTGTACAAGCCTTTCCAGATGGAGAAAACTTTTTGAAGGTATATCATAAAGCAGGTTTTACGAAGACTCAATGCTTACCACTTACGTTCGGAATAAGTACGATTTACATTGGCAAAAAATAGTTTTTGCTACTGTTACAAGCCTTTTTGTATTGGGCTTATCGCAACACTCACAGGCACAACGATACAAATACAAAAGAATCAATGACGAGTTTTATGATGAAAAACTCGTTCACTTCGGTTTTCTTTTCGGTTTTGGAGACGCCCGATTCAATTTGTATCATGGGCCGCAAGTAGCAGCGCCCTCCGATACTTCACGGTCGATTATTTCGCCTGGCAATTTTGCCTTCCTTGTTGGAGGTATTGCCAATTTTACGCTAAGCAAGCATTTTGACCTCAAAACAGGTCTCAATATTGCCTTGTATGGTCGTGAAATTGATTACCGATTTAATAACTCTCCCAATTATCCACCCGAATTGCGAGAGTCAACGTGGCTTGAAATACCTGTATTACTAAAGCTAAAATCACAAAGACGAGGTAATTCGAGGATGTTTATTGATGCAGGATTTAAGATAGGTATTGAAGCCAATGTAAGGAAAAATGCAGCGACAACCACACGATTAAATACTCGAACGGGAGATTTTTCAATAGAATATGGTATTGGATTTGAACAGTTTTTCAAGTATTTCAAATTTACGCCAGAACTACGATTCTCACATGGTTTGGTCAATATGTACATAGCACCGACTAATCCATTTTCGTATGCAAATGCCATCCAAAAACTTAACTCTCACTCAGTTACGCTGTATTTGATGTTTGAGTAAAGGTTATTTGTTAATAGTTATTTGTTATTGGATAATTCATCAAAAAAGCGGTCGAAAAGCACTTTTCGACCGCTTTTTTGATGCTACTATGTGTTTATTTCGGATATCGGATGTTGGATTTCGGAAGTATAATCTTCTATATTTTGCAAAAAACAAAGGTATTTTACTTTATTTCCGAAATCAGAAATCCCAAATCTGCAATAGTTTGAAATCCTTCGGTTTATTAGGAAAATTGGAAGGAACGTTTCAAGCATTTACCTCAGCTCTGTAGGAGCTTTTTTAAGCAATACGCCAAATCTAAAAAGCAACCTATTTTAGGCAAGGACAAAGGACAATTCAAAACTCATACTACTTCAAAATATCCCAAACCTCTGCTATATCATTATTTTTGGCGATGAGTAGGGCTTTTTTGCCATTGGCTTTTTTGAGAATTCTAGTTTTGCGCACTTGTCCTTTTACTAAAAATCCTGTTTCTAAAGAAGTCATTTTTCTAAAATTACCTTTCCCATCATTTTGAAGAATTACGCCGTAGTTGGCATCAAATCTGCCGATTTCTGGTAAAACATCAAAGAAGTTGCCATTCATGATAATTTCTAAGACGTCATCTTTATTCAGGTCAATACACTGAATACTGGTAATAGGCGAGGTTTGTGCCATCATAGGGAATGGCATAAACTTAAATTGTCCTTTGCCTATATTCCACAAAACGCCAGACTCGCTATTATTGACCTTTTGCACCGTGGCAGATTCCAATTGACTATCTTCAAAAAGGTCTCCCATTTGAGCTGAAGCATAATCTGAGAACTTCAAAAACTTTTGTTTTATTTCTGGTAACTGCTTTTGTAAATCGGCTTTTAAGACCATCGGCCAAGGTTCTCCTTGGCGATAACAAGTCATGATTTGCTCATAAGAACCATTTTTATCAAAATCATTTACATATAATTCCGCTGGCTCGGTAGCAGAAACTTTGAAGTGATGGTTATTGCCTAAATTCCCCAACACAAAATCTAAATCGCCATCATTATCCAAATCTGCAGCTTGGATGGCATTCCACCAGCCGTTCAATGCCTGATTTCCGAAGTCTGTTTTTGTGAAATTTTTACCTTTATTATTTTGTAAAATAACCACAGGCATCCAGTCGCCAACGGCCATAATTTCGGGGTAACGGTCGCCATTCAAATCCTGAATAGTCACATCGGTAATCATTCCTAAAGCTTGGTTAGTACCTAGAAGCTGGCTCGAAACATCTTTGAAATTACCCTTGCCATCATTCTGTAAAATAAAACTATTGGGGTTCTGCCCATAGCGTGCGGGAGTCATACGAGTGCCCACAAACAAATCTAAATCGCCATCTAAATCATAATCTAAGGCTTTGACACAAGCCCCACTGGTACGATTAGTTGGGAGAGTTGGACTATAAGTAAAATTTCCTTTCCCATCATTCAAGAAAAGACAATCCGCCAATTGTGGGTCGTTAGGTAAAAACTCGTTACTTCCCGTAACCCAATATAAGTCCAAATCTTTATCACCATCAGCATCAAAAAACAGGGCATCTACCACCTCAAAACCCTTGTAAGGCTCAAATGAAGGCATATTTTTCAAGGATAACTGCCCAGAAGCTGTTTGAAGATATATTTGTTTGGGTTGTGTAGCCGAGCCTCCAATAAACACATCTTCGATACCATCGCCATTGATGTCGCCTACTGCTAAGGCTGGCCCTTGGGTAGAGTATTTTTGTTTGAGTAAACCATCACGGTTATAATCTACAAAGTCATTTTCGACATGGGTATATTTCCAACCTGACTGTACGGTGTGGTTAACTAACAATGGTTTCGGATTACTTGGCGCTTTATACACAAATTTCTCTTGGGCTTGGGCGTGGTCTAGCGTAAGCGTTTGATTGGCTTTGATGTTCCGCAAGGTCTGTTTAGCATCGTCACTCCATACAATTACCAAGGAATCGACGGTAGTGTTTTTTCCTAAACCAAAATTTAAAGACAAATCCATCGACGACTGAAAGCCTCGATTGGGTAATTGTTGTAAAACCTGCTGTTCTCCTTTCTGGAAAATACAAACCTTTGCTCCCACTCCAAAAGCATTTTTCTCGTATCCTTTCAAACGAACTTTCAGATAATTTGCTTGAAGTTTTTCGTTTGTTTTATTTTTATAAATCGAAACTGGAGAGTCATTGTTATTTACCACCAAATCCAAATCGCCATCGTTATCCAAATCAGCATAAGCAGCGCCATTCGAAAATCCTGGGCCTTCAAGTCCAAAATCTGCTGCATGATTTTCGAATTTAAGATTCCCCAAATTTTTGAAAGCATAATTGGGCACTGGTGTAGAGGTCATTTTATCGACAAACTCATGATAATCAAATTTCTTACCATTCAACATTTGTTGCATGGTATTTTCGTCGCCCAAGAAGGCAATATAATCTTGGTCGGTGAGGTCTTTCATGATACCAGTTGCCACAAAAAAGTCTTTTAAACCATCGTTATCCATATCAAACATCAAACCACCCCAACTCCAGTCGGTGGCGTGCAATCCCAATTGCTGACCCATTTCCGAAAAAGTCCCATCGCCATTGTTGATATGCACCATATTGCGCATATATTGGTAATAGTAGTCCTGCTTGAGCTTGAATTGGAAGAAATCATAACTCTCATACGTGGCAGTGCGCTTGACACGCTCCTCACTTTCGGGGAACATTTCGGTTACGATAATATCCTGCCAACCGTCGTTATTCAAATCGGCAATATCGGAGCCCATTGAGGATAATGGCGTATGACCAATTTGTTCCTCAATAGCTTCCTTGAAAGTACCATTTCGCTGGTTGATATAGAGGTAATCTCTTTCATAAAAATCATTAGATACATAAATATCAGGCCAGTTGTCGTTGTTAACATCACCGATGGTTACTCCCAATCCGAAACCAATCAAACTCCCATAAATACCTACCTGTTCGCTGACATCCACAAAGTGGTTATTATCATTACGATAGAGTTTATCGCCTCCTAACGCATCTCTTTTTGCTCTGAGATTGGCATATCCCAGTCTATCCATTGGCGTAAAGCTGTTGTTGAGACAATACATATCAAGGTCGCCATCGCGGTCATAATCAAAAAATGCGGCATGAGTCGTAAAACCACCATTGGTCAAGCCATACTCTTGAGCTTGTTCTTTGAAAGACGGCATTCCAGCTTTTATTCCTTGATTTATGTAGAGCTGATTTCCACGGTTATCTTTATTTCCTGAGTTACAAACATAAATATCCAGCAAGCCGTCGCCATTGACATCTGCCATGGTTACGCCTGTACTCCAAAACTTTTTACCAGAAATTCCTGCTTTTTCAGTAATATCCTCAAACTGTAAATTGCCTTTGTTGAGATACAAACGATTTTGTTCAAAATTAGAAGTCAAAAACAGGTCAGGCAAACCATCATTGTTGAGGTCACCAAGAGCCACACCACCGCCATTATAAAAATTGCGGTAGTTAAAAATGTTAAAATCTGGTCGATCGAGGATATGATTGGTAAAATCTACACCAGTGTGGCTAGCAGATAGCTCTTCAAAAAGCGTATCCTTGGGCGATGTAGAACAACTCCAGAAACACAAAATTGATACTAGTAATCCAACTATTTTTTTCATATAAACAGAATGCTATGAGCCAAAGCTTTAGGCATTTTCAAGGTCATTTTTTGTATGGGTATATTGGGTTAAAAAGAGACAAACGCATTAGGCTACTCCGATTTTTACTTTGTGCCTATGAACCTTTGCCCCTATTCCCTCTATCTACAACTTTTCCTTACAAAAATACAAACCTCACCACGCTTTTACGCATAGTGAGGTTTGTATTTTAGCATTTATTCGACCATTTGGAAAAAGTATTAGACTTGCGACAATACCATCAGTGTATCATTGTTTCTTACGACCAAAATATAGGTCTTTCCTTGTATTTTGATTGCTTTCAATCGTTTGACTTGTCCTTTGATAGAAATTCCTAAAGGCTTCACCTCAAAATCACCTTTTCCTTTGTTGACCAACAAGGTTCCATAATCGGCATCGTAGCGTCCCATTTGAACATTACAATCATAAAAATTACCCATCAGGAGAAAATCAGGAAGATTATCGCTATTGGCATTTATGGCTTGTGCCGCAAAGTATGGGGCAAATTGCGCTTGATATGGCAAGGCTTTTACAGTAAAGTTTCCTTTACCATCATTGATAAAAACGGCATTTGAAAAATAGTTGGCTTCTAAGGTTTTGGCTGCTTCCAATTCGTTACTTCCCACCAAGTCTTTGACTTCGGCTTTGGCAAAATCTTTGGCTAGCAAAAATTTCTTTTTCATAAATGGAAACTGTTTTTGTGTCTCGGTCTTATTGGCAAAAAGAATTTCTTGCCCTCCTAAATAATAAGTCAATAAGCCATCGGTTGAGCCATTTTTATCAAAATCATTGACATACAAACGCACAGGTTGCTCTGGAGTGGCTTTGAGTCGGCTATTTAATCCCAAGTTTCCTGCTACAATATCCAAATCGCCATCAGCATCTATGTCTGTAGTGTAGGTAAAATTCCACCAACCTTTTTCTTGCGTCAGCATTTTTTTTACCAACTTTCCTTTTTGATTTTCGAATAGACAAAGTCCATCCCATTCCAAAGACAAGAGCAAATCTGTATCGCCGTCTTTATCTAAATCTACACTTTCAGCATTTTTAACCAAACCTACTTCTGATAATTCTGGAGCTATTTTAGCGGTAATATCTACAAACTGTTTTCCATTGTATTTGAACAAATACGAAGGAGGAATTTTGCCATAAGCAAAAGGAACCGAGCGTCCACCCACAAAAACTTCTGGGCGACCATCGCCGTCAATATCTTGGGCTTTGATGCAGGCTTCGGTCATTGTAACTGCTGGGAAAGCGCCTCCTTGAGCTTTCAAAAGCCCTTTACCATCATTGAGATACAAACGAGGCTGGATATATTCGGAGCCAACAGCGTATTGATTTCCACCTTCTGCCACTAGCAAATCTACATGTGAATCGCCATTGATGTCAATCCATTGTGCATCTACCTCCTCATAATTCAGGTCTTTTTGCAAATCGGGTTGAGCTATTTCTTTAAACTTTCCATTACTTTGCTGAAGGTAGACTTTTGCCAAACTGGTTTGCGATGAACCAATAAAGAAATCTTCCAAACCATCATGATTGATGTCAGCAACCGCTAGCGCTGGCCCTTCCGAGGACATTTTATGTGGGATTAACGCTTCTCTTTCAAACTCATGGAAAAGGTTTTCCTCATGTTTTACTGTTACTCCGAGAATTTCTGAAACGTCTTTGAAATATGTTTTCGGACGATATTTATTTTTGAAACCTTCAAAATCAAATACAGGAAGATTAGCCTTGTAAGAAATCGTTAAAGAATCTTTTAAGTCCTCTTTTCTAATTTTCTGAAAAGTTCGGTCGGGCCAAATCAAAAACGCAGAATCCACCTCGGCACGATTACCCAATCCCATCACCAGCGGAATCTCCATACTAGCTTGAAAGGCTCTAACAGGGAATTTTTCAAAATAAAGGGTTTCATTTTTCTTAAAAATCAACACCTTCGCTCCTATTGCATTAAGATTTTGCGCTTTGCCTTTCAAGTACAAACGTGTATGTCCTTGTTCTGGGGCGTAGGCATCTGCTAAGTTCTTGTAGACGTAAGCTTTTTCATTGATATTATTGGTCACAATATCCAAATCGCCATCATTGTCCAAATCGGCATAAATAGCGCCATTGGAATAGGAATTTTGATTATTGGCGATTTGCGAAGCGATTTCCTCAAAGGCTAAATTAGGATTATTCTTAAAGAACTGATTCGGAATTTTGATTTCAGGAAGTTTCCCGTCCAAAGAAATATCCTTTTCATCCATTTGCTTTTGGTCGAGCTTATTTTGGACTTCTTCCGAAGAAATAAAATTGATATAGTCCATATCATTTACTCGTTTCGGAATACCATTGGATACAAACAAATCTTTTCGACCATCATTATCAAAATCAAAAATCAATGGCGACCACGACCAGTCTGTGGCAAACATATTGGCATATAAACCTATTTCGCTAAAGGTATTATCGCCGCGGTTGAGCTGTAAGTTATTGCGTGAAAACTGATAGCCATAACCTGCTTGAATTTTATAGAAAAAAGTAGAATAGGAATCTTCTCCTTCCGAACGTTTGAGGATTTCACGGTCATAAGGAAGCATATCCATTGACACAATATCATCCAAAAAATCATTATTCAAATCGGCAACATCAACTCCCATCGAAAACTGGCTGGTATGACCAATTTGACTTGTGAGTTGATCAGCAAAACTTCCATTTTTTTGATTGATGTACAAATAATCATTTTCATGGAAATCATTGCCAATATACATATCTGGGTATCCATCAAAATTGAAATCGCCCAAACCAATACCTAATCCATAACCCAAAGCATCGGCAGCAATACCTGCCTGCTGGGTTATTTCTTCAAATTTGCCATTATTATTTACGTAAAATCTATCGCCAGCCAACGGGTGAATAGTTCCTTTAAAATTATCTCTTGAACCGAAAGTTCCGTTTTGATGCACCGAGTGATTGAGCTGAAACATATCCAAATCACCATCTAAATCATAATCAAAAAAGGCAGCTTGTGTACCAAATCCAATCAAATCAAGTCCATATTTTTGAGATTGCTCCTCATACACAGGTACACCATCAGCGCCTATTTTCTGGCAAACAAATAATAAATTATGCCCTTTTAACACCTCAAAATCACCAACTTGATTGACATAAATATCCAATAAGCCATCTTGATTTATGTCGACAATCGATACGCCATTTGACCAACCTTTTCCTCCTTTGAAGTTTGCTTTTTCGGTAATGTTTTCAAACTTCATATTACCCTTGTTCAAAAAGATTTTGTTGTCGCTCATGTTGGCAGTAAAGACCAAATCTATCCAACCATCGTTGTTTAAATCTCCTGCGCCAATACCTCCACCATTGTAGAAATACATATAACGAAAAATATTAAAATCTTTGGTTGGATTAAGGTCGTTCGAAAAATCAATACCCGTAGTTTCGCCATCTAACAACTCAAAGGCAGGAGGTGTTTTCTTCTGACAGCTTTGTGTAAAAAGAAGGAATAGGGCAACAGGGAGGTATATAAGAAATGAAAATCTTTTCATCGAATCAGCTTGAATGATGTGTATATCGAAAATTTCCCCTTATGAAGGTTTTACCAACATAAGGGGAAACAAAACTATTTTTTGAGCGCAAATAACCTTGGTACTTCGTTATTAATGAGTGCCAAATATTCGGTTTGGGTTTTTACTTTAACAGGCAAAATTTGCTTGATTTCACCATTCAATACAAAACCACTTTCTTGATTGGTAAGTACTTCAAACTGTCCTTTTCCTTTATTAATCAAAACATTTCCACGACTTGCATCAATCATCGCCAACTGCGGAATAAAGCCCGTATAATTGCCCCCAATAATCAAATCTGATTTGCCGTCGTGGTTTACGTCAGCTTGTTCGATGGCATTGATACATGATAATTGTGCCACTTCAGGTAGGGCTGCAACTGTAAATTTACCCTTACCGTCGTTGATCGCCACGATAGATTTGCAGTACCCCACCGTTTTGGTCAAACTTCCTTCTAACACATCCGACGGAAACAAATCTTGCAATGACTTTTTAGCATACTCAGCATGTTGAAGAATCTGCTTTTTCAAGGCTGGGAATTGCTCTGCCATTTCTCTTTTCAAGAAAACAGGAGAATCCTTTTCATTAATCGTCTTGGTCAAGATTTTATCAATGCTTCCATTTTTATCAAAATCTTTTACCCATATCTTCAGTGGTGCATCCAACTGGGTATGTAGCGTAAAGTTTTCGCCCATATTGCCCAATACCATGTCGTTATCTCCATCGCCGTCAACATCCAACACCTTGATTGCTCCCCAGAAACCTGTATATTCTTCCAGACCATTATCTGCTTTTTCGAACTTGGCGCCTTTAGCCAACAAAGTCACAGGTGCCATCCAGTCGCCCACGATGACCAAATCCTTTTTACCATCTTTGTTAACATCCGACAAAGAGGCATCACGCACCATACCGAGTTCTTTCAATTGTGGCGCAACACTAGCCGTCACATCTTTAAAAGCTCCTTTTCCATCATTTTGGTAAATAAAGCTATTCGGATTCAAGCCGTATTGCATTGGCACACTACGACTTCCTACAAACAAATCTATATCGCCATCCGCATCATAATCGAGTGGCAAAACCACCGAAGTGTTCAAAGTATTCATCGGAATAGCTCCCGACGAATAAGTAAATTTGCCTTTTCCGTCGTTTAGGTATAATCTATTTAGCAAATCATTTGTCCCTTCCGAAACTTCATTACCTCCGCTACCTACGAACAAATCCAAATCACCATCTTTGTCAGCATCAAAAAATAGCACCGCAGTATCTTCAAAAAAGGCTGTTCTTTCAAATGATTCTTGTTTGGATAATTTGAAACCAACTGCTGTTTGCAAATACAACATACCTGCTTGATTTTTTGCACCTGCTATATAAATATCCTCTAACCCATCGCCATTGACATCGCCAACAGCAGCCTTTGGACCTTCTTTCGAAAGCATAGCAGGCAGGTTTTTTTCTTGGTAAAAATCCTCATAAGGGTCTTCTTGGTGTTTTTCAAACGGCTGTGATACCCACTGAAAATAACCATCCACCAACTTTGCCTTTGGATAAGACATTTTTTTACTATCCTTCATTTGGTAAGAAACCAAGCCATCAATTTTAGGATTTTTGTAAATACTAATACGTTGGTCAGGCCAAGTAATTATGAGGGAATCTATTTTGGTATTTTTCCCTAAACCGAAATTCAAAACATACTCCGCACTCGACTGAAATCCACGAGAAGGAATCAGTGAACGAGTTTGTGTTTCTTTTCCTGTAAAAACATCTACTTTGGCTCCTACCGCATAGGTATTCTGACCTTCGCCTTGAAGTTTTACTTTTAAGAAATGAGGCTTTTCGGCCTGTTTGTCAGAATTGTTGCGATATACAAAACACTGAGCATTCACATTGTTTACCACCAAATCTTCATCTCCATCGTTATCCAAATCGGCGTACATAGCACCATTCGAGAACGACGGTGCATCAAAACCAAAATCTTTGGCCTTTTCCTCAAACTTCAATGATTTAGTATTATGGAAAAAGTTGTTAGGAATTGGCGTTGAAGGCATTTTTTCAATGATTTTATTAAAATCCTGCTTCACGCCTGTCATGCGCATATCCTGTACCAGTTCATTGGCAAAAAAGTCAATAAAATCTTGGTCGATTACGTCGTTGTAAATACCATTACAAACATAAATATCATTGTATCCGTCGTTATCGGCATCAAACATCAAAGCTCCCCAACTCCAATCACTCGCGGCTACGCCAGCGTAATTTCCTATTTCCGAAAAAGTACCATCTTGGTTATTTAACTGAAGGCTATTTTGCTGGAATTGGTTATAAAAACCACGTTCTTTTTTCAGTTTAAAAACATAATGATTATCGAAAGATGAAGTAGTCTTCAAACGATATTCATCTCGTGGAAGCATATCTGTTGTAATAATTTCCTGATAACCATCATTGTTAATATCCGCCATATCTGCTCCCATTGAGGCAAGGCTGATATGCTTCATACGTTGCTCGATTTCTTCTTTGAAAGTTCCATCCTTTTGGTTGATATAGAGATAGTCTTTTTCGTAAAAATCATTAGAAACGTAGATATCTGGATAGTTATCGTTGTTGGCATCGCCAATGGTTACACCCAAGCCAAAACCAATCAACGAGCTATAAATACCTGCATCTTTGGAAACGTCATGGAAAAAGCCGTTGTCGTTGCGCATCAATTTGTCGCCTCCGCCTTTCAAGAAATCCTTTACTGGCCAATCTTCAGCACGTAATTCACGGTTATTGGCATAGTTGAGCGTATTAACAGGGATAAAGCTGTTGTTGAGGATATAACAATCCAAATCGCCATCTAAATCATAATCAAAAAATGCCGCATGAGTAGTATAACCTCCTTCATCTAAGCCATATTTGGCGGCTGATTCGGTAAAAGTCGAGTTACCATTGTTGATAAAAAGGGCATTTTTTTGTTTTTGGGTAAACTTATTGATCCCTGCGTTGCAAACATAAATATCCAACAAACCATCGTGGTTAATATCGACCATAACCACACCTGTATTCCATTTACCAATCTCTTCGACGCCCGCTTTTTTAGAAATATCTTCAAATTTCCAGTCGCCTTTGTTGAGATATAATTTGTTGGCGCCCATGTTGGAAGTCAAGAAAATATCGGGCAAACCGTCGTTATTAATATCACCAATGGCTACGCCTCCGCCATTGTAGAAATTGCGGTAATTGAATATATTGAAGTCTTTTGAGTTTTCGACTTTATTCACAAAATCAATGCCCGTATCCTTGCTATCCATGAGTTCGAACACGGTGTCGCTTTTACTCGAACATCCCAATCCAATTCCCATCAGGGCTATTAGCGACAATTGTTGTAATACTTTCATTCTTTTGTTTATATAAGGTTAGTTATGGTTGTTAAAAAACGATGTTTTTCATTTTTCAACCCAACATTCATTATCCTATTTAATGCTGATGGCAAAACCGCCACCTTTCGCAATTTTGATGGTACGTTTGGTTTGAGAATCTACCGAAACCTTTTGGATTTGGTATGCTTCTGGATTTTTCTCCCAATCTGCATTGCTTGCATCTTGGTAAATGGTGGCTGTGTAAGTTTTACCAGTAGGCAGAAAATCAAAATTCACCAAAAGCTCTCTTGAATTTTCATCACTCACGGCACCCACAAACCACTGATTTTGTCCTTTTTGCTTACGTGCAATCATGATAAATTCTCCTGGCTCGGCAGAAAGGATTTTAGTATCGTCCCAATCTACAGGAACATCTTTAATAAATTGCAAAGCATCGGGGTAAACCTTGAGATTTTCTGGTAAATCGCCCACCATCTGCAAAGGACTGTACATGGTCACATACAACGCCAATTGTTTTGCTAAGGTCGTGCGTACACGAGTAGTGCGAGATGGGATAAACTGGTTGAGGTGCATTTTGAAAAAACCTGGCGTATAATCCATCGGACCACCTATCAAGCGAGTGAATGGCAAGATAGTTTCATGCTCTGGTACCAATCCCAACGTTGGAGCGTTGTTGAACTCATTTCCACGAGCCGCTTCGTTGGCTAACCAGTTTGGATACGTACGATGCAAGCCCGTTGGACGAGATGACTCATGTGCTTCAATCATAATTTGATACTCAGCAGCTTTTGCCGCTACACGATTGAAGTGATTTACCATCCATTGACTATCATGATGCTCGCCACGAGGGATTATACGACCCACATAGCCCGTTTTGGCTGTTTCAAAGCCTTTATTTTTCATAAATTGAAATGCCTTATCCATACGACGCTCATAGTTGGTCACCGAACCCGAAGTTTCGTGGTGCATAATCAATTTGACATTTTTCTTTTTGGCATAAGCTAGTAAAGCATCTACATCATAGTCTGAATATGGAGTAACAAAATCAAATACTTCTTCTTTCCAGTTACCAAACCAATCTTCCCAACCTTCGTTCCAGCCTTCGACCAAGACACCATCGAAGCCATTTTCTGAGGCGAAATCTATATATTTCTTAACATTTTCGGTATTAGCGCCGTGTTTTCCTCCTACTTTTTCCCAAGTAGCTTTACCCACGTGCATTTCCCACCACATCCCGATAAATTTCTGTGGTTTTATCCAATCGGTCTTTTCAATTTTGGAAGGCTCGTTGAGATTAAGAATGAGTTTAGATGCCAAAATATCTTCGGCTTTATTACTCAATACGATGGTTCTCCAAGGAGTATTAAAAGGCGTTTGTAAATAGGCTTTATTACCAACTGCATCAGGCGTAAGATGTGAAGTTAGACCAAAAGTCTTGGTATTTGCCATCAGGTGCATAACAGGATAATTGACCAAAGCCGCCTCATGGATATTCAAATATATTCCTTGGGGCGTTTTCATCATCAAAGGCGTTTGAACGGCATTGTCTGCAATCAAGGATTGAAGGGCTATATCCTTTTCCTTTTTAGCAGCAGCTAAAGCATGAATCTCTGAAAATAAGGTTGTATTGTACAAATATTCATTAGTATCATAATCCCCAGGAATCCAGAAAGTTTTGTTATTAGTCGCTAAATTGAATTGAGTCAACTCATCGGCAACTATAAAATGCTTAAATCCTTCTTGTTCGGGAAATTCATAACGAAATCCGATACCATCATTAAAAACCCTAAAGACAACATCAATCAATACATTCGCAGGAATAGCTTTCAGACGAAGCTTAAGTTGCTTGTAATGGTTTTCGATACTTTTTACCTCTCCCCAAACAGGATTCCATGTTTCAGAAAACTCACTAGAATCAGCAGAAATCAAGGTGAAATTCGTGAGAGAAATAGCAGGTTTTTGGAGCTTAAAACCTAAAGAAGAAGGCTTTACAACCGAAGTATGAGCCAAATTCAGGGCATACAGAAGTTTACCTTCTTTGCTGACATTTACCGTCAAATTAACACGTGCATTCGGAGAGGCAAGATGATATGCCTTTTGAGAAAAAACTTCTGCTGACAACAGCAAAAGCCCCAATAATAAGCCAGTGAATTTCATAGATTGATATAATATTGTTTAAATAAAAATGGTTTTTTTTTGAGGGATGAGGCATAAAGGGCGAATTGTGAGTTGTGAGTGCTGAGTGATGAATGTAAGATTTTAATCGCCCACTAAAACCCAACTACTCCTTGCCTAAACCCTGACCACTGAACCCTATCCCCTAAAAACACTTTGTGCCTTTGCAACTTTGTCCCTATTCACTAGGGATAAGGCATTAGTAACAAAGACACAAAGGGAGAATTTTGAATGATGAGTTGTGAGTGATGAGAGATGAATGTAAAATTTTAATCGCCCACTAAAACCCAACTCCTTCTTGCCTATACCCTGACCCCTATCCCCTAAAAACACTCTGTGCCTATCCCCTATACCCTATTCCCTTAAATACACTTTGTACCTTTGTCCCCTTTACTAAAACCCAACTCCTCCTTGCCTACACCCTCAACCCTATCCCCTCAAAACACTTTGTGCCTCTGTGCCTGTTCACTAAAACTAATGCCTATCCCCTCACCCCTATCCCCTATTCACCACACATACCCCTCCACACCTTCGTTATTTTTTCCAACGAATAGATGTTTTGGTAGAGCTAGGACTGATTTTATATCTCCTCTGAAAAATAAACCTGTTTGAGAAACAGGTAAAGTTTCAAAAGTAAAGTTTCCTTTATTTTTCAACAAAATACCATAATTAGCGTCAACCTTGCCAATTCTCAAACGTAATTTACTATTATTACCAGCTAACAAAATATCGGTTTTGCCATCCTTGTCAAAATCTTGCAAAGCTATCGCATATACAGGAGCATATTGCGCTTGCATCGGTAACTGATGTGCCACAAATTTCCCTTTTTGGTTTTCCAGAACCAGCGTTTTCAAATTGGTAATCTCTAGTCTATGTGCCTTTTCTAAAGCTGCTTGATCAAAAACATCCTCTATTGTTGCCTTGGCAAAAGTGGCATAATCTGGGAATTTCTTTTTTAAAATTGGCATCTGTTCTGCCATTTCATCTCTGGTACAAGCTGGATAAGATTTTCCTTGAATGTAGTAATTAAGGAAAAAGTCAACCGTTCCGTTCATATCAAAATCGTCAAAAACTAAACTAGCAGGCTCAGCTTTTGAAGCACGAATTTGGGTGTTTAAACCCAAATTCCCCAATACAATATCAAGGTCTTTATCTCCATCCAAATCGGCTTGAGCAAGGCTTGTGTACCAACCCGAAGGAATATCTGTTGTCTGAGTTTCAAACTTTTTATTACCCTTATTTTTTAGGGTCATCGGACTCATCCACTCGCCTACTATAAATATATCAGGGCTTCCATTTTGGTCAAAATCATCAATCACAGCGTCTGTCACCAAGCCAAACGCATCTAATTCTTGTTTGGTAAAATGCCCTTTACCATCATTCCATAAGATAGCACTCTTTTCTGCTACTGGAAAACGATTAGGTTGAATATGTCCACCTACAAAAACATCCAAATCGCCGTCTTTATCAAAATCTGAGGCTTTTACTGTTTTGGTATTCAAACCATCTTCAATAGTTTGAGCAAGTTTTAAATTTCCCTTTCCATCATTTAACCATAATTGGTCTTGTTGTTCTGTTAATTGCGCATTAGAATAATTTCCAACCGTCACATATACATCTGGCCATTGGTCGCCATTAAAGTCGCCAACTACAGCGTCCTGTTGAAAAACTGGCGGTGCTGAAAGTTTTTGTTGCGTAAAACCTTCTCCTTTTGCCAGATAGATTACTGGCGATGATGAAGCATTTCCACATACCCAAACATCCATTTGTCCATCTTTATTAAAATCACCCGCCACCATTTTCGGACCTGTGTAAGAATAGTGCATCGGCAACATTACCTGACGGTCAAAGTTATTTGTTAGCGCTATTTCCGAAATCGTAACAGGAATTGATGTTTTGATAAAAATTGGATTTACTTTTTGCTCCGCTTGTAGGGCATTACAAGTTGGTGTTTTCTGATAAATGATATCGTATTTATTATCAGCTTTAGGTTGACACAATTCTGTAATAGAACCTTGCGCATCAGGCCAAAATACCTTTACAGAAATAACTTTTCCATTCCCAATTCCAAAAGTTAAAGGCTCAATACTACTCGACTGAAAACCACGACTGTTGGCTATTTCTTGGGTCAAAGTCATTGTGGAATCATTTCCTTGTACACGAACCTGCACTTTAGCACCAATGGCAAAAGGATTTTGAGAAGAACCCGTCAGTTTTACTTTTATCGCATGATAATCTGGCTGGATTTTTTGACTTTGATTTTCATACACATGAGCCTTATCGTTTAGGTTGTTCGTAATAATCTCAATATCTCCATCATTATCCAAGTCGGCATATACTGCACCGCTTGCCACGGTAGCGCCGTCAAAACCCCAATTTACCTGCTCATTGACAAATCCTAATTGATGGTTGTTTCTAAAAATATAATTCTTGGTTTGACTCGTTGGCATTTGCTTCAAATGCTCTAATAAGGGCTTTTTAGAACCGTAAGCCTCCTCGTCGTTGTAATATTTGATAAAGTCGGCATTGGTGTAGTCTTTTCCTAAACCATTACTCACAAAAATATCCTTATAACCATCCAAGTCAAAATCTGCCATAAGCGTACCCCAACTCCAATCGGTATTAGATACACCAGCCAATTGCCCTATCTCTGCAAACTGTCCATTTCCTTGATTTACCTGCAACATATTGCGCATATTGGCATGCCAAAAACCATTTTGTAGCTGTGCTTGATAGGTATTCCAGTTGTCTGGCCAAAGCAACAATTTTTGTCGAGCATTATCCTCCGGCAGCATATCCAGCGTAAAAATATCGGGCAGGTTATCGTTATTGATATCCGCAATATCAACTCCCATCGACGAGTAAGAGGTATGTCCAATACGCTCACGGAGTTCATCTTTGAAAGTTCCATTTTTCTGGTTGATGTACAAATAGTCATCTTCCACGTAGTCGTTGGTTACATAAATGTCGGGATAACCATCCTGATTTACATCCGAAACCATTACTCCCAAGCCAAAACCCAATGGATTTCCTTTGATACCCGCTTGTTCGGATACATCGGTAAAATGTCCATTATCATTTCTAAATAGCTTATCTCCTGCATTATAGTCACGTGCGGCGCGCATTACGGATGCCTCTTTGCGTTGATATCCAGCTAGATTATGATTAATCAAAAAGCAATCTAAATCCCCATCGAGGTCATAGTCTACAAAACAAGCTTGTGTAGAATACCCTGAATCATCCAGTCCATATTCTTGGGCTTTTTCGGAAAATGTTAGATTGTGGTTATTGATAAAAAGCTGATTTTTACGAATCTCTTCCGACCTTAAACCAGAATAACAAACATAAATATCCAGCCAACCATCGGCATTAATATCGACCACCGAAACGCCTGTTTTCCAAGCACCTTGTCGACCAGCTACACCTGCTTTGGCGGTGACATCTTCAAATTGCATTTCTCCCTTGTTCAGGTACAAAGCATTAAGCACTTGGTTTCCTGTAAAATACAAATCTGTCAACCCATCGTTATTGAAATCGGCAGCAGCCACACCTCCACCATTATAGAAATATTCATAATTAAGAATATTTTCTTGCTCAGATTCTGTCACGATATTAGCAAACTGAATACCCGTTTCTTCAGGTGTTTTGAGTGTAAAAAGTGTATCTTGATTTTTACAAGAAATACTTACCACACCCAAAAATCCTAGGTAGCATATATTTTTAAAAATATGTTTTATCACTATCAAATGCTTTGTCATGCGTTTATTTCCTTTGCTTATTCACGCCAAGCTTCAGGTTCTTTTTTAGTTCGATATTTGCCTTCTATGCAAGGCGTCTGCGGACCACTTATAGCGCCTGGTGGCGGAGGAATGGTTCTTCCTTGATATACTTTGGGGATAGCGGTATATCCATCAGAACCAATCGAGCGGTCGATATATACTATTTTTTGTTTGGCACCGAATACTTCAAAAACTCCTAAAATCTTTTCTTCAGGAAAATCTACTGAGGTGATATTAGGGCTAAACTGAGTTTCGGCAGGTACGTCAAATAACGTTCCTGAACTTTGAGATACATTTTTGATTGTTCTCAAATACTGATAAAGTTTAGTTGGAATAGCTCTTTGTTCAATCTTCAAATAATACAAAGATTTATCTGTGTAAGGAACACTCGCTACCTTTATGCCTCTAATGGTTTGTCCATTCAACAAATTATCAGAAAGAATATTAATTAAAGTTGAATAGGCTATATCAAAACAAGTCTCAGAGCATTTGTAATTGATTAATTCTGGAAATGTTTGTCCCAAAGGAAAATTATTTTCTATGCTACATTTATTTTGAATATAATCATAACCACGTTCGCAGCTTGCGCAATACAGGGTACGCTCATAATGTGTCCATTTCCATTCGTAATATTGCTGTGGGCTTTCAGGGTCTTTAAAATCAGCAAATACCTGAAAAGCATACCTACGAGCATCGTTGGTCGGATAATCCGTATCAATCTTAAATTGTGTATAAACACTATCTATCGTTGGCGATGCAATAATTTGCTCTGGTGTTGATTTATATTTTTTACCGTTTTGCAAGGTAATATTTAAGGTGTAACTTCTACCAACAACACCTTGAAAGTTAGATGAAGACTCATACACACCTCCTGAAAGTTCTGAGAGCTTTTCCTGTTTTCCTAAATCATCTTCAAAAAATACCGTGGCACCAGTGATGGGTGTACTTTCGGTATTGATATTGATGTTGGGAGAAGAAAAAGAAAGATACACTCGATGAGGTCCTTTCAAGTCAGAAAGTGAGGCTTCTACCGACAAATATCGTTCTCCAGTTACTTGGGTATAATCTCTAAGCTCGTCGATACAAGAACTCAAGCCCAGCACTAAACTCAGAATTAAAAATCTTAAATAGGTTTTCATACGCTATGAATGCTAAAGGTCGGTAAAACTTATTTGAACTTGAAATTATAACCTAAGGAAACAATCGGTGAGGCAAAAACACTCAATCGGTAAGCTCTAATTACATCGTTTTGTGTTTTGAAAAATACAGAATAAGCATTTGAGCGCCCCAAAAGATTATATACCGTAAATGCCCAACTTCCTTCCCAGCGTTTGGTTTTCATACTAGGATTTGTAATAATCCAAGAAAAATCCAGTCGGTAATAATCAGGAATACGGTCATTGTTGCGACTAGTATATACCAAAATCTTTTGGTCATCAAGCGTGTAAGTTCCTACAGGCGCAGTCAGCGGGCGTCCTGTGCTATAGACAAAATTGAATGAAAAACTGTTATGCTTATCGGGCTGCGCATTAAACATTATGTTGAGGGTATGAGGCTTATCATAATTGGTCGGATACCAGTTGCCATTATTAATACGCTGTTCTGGATATTGACCATCAACTTTCGAAAACGAACGAGCGAAGGTATATCCTATAGAGCCTGTAACCTCTCCCTTTTTCTTAGTAAGCATCAACTCCGCGCCGTAAGCCAAGCCTTTTCCATTCAATAATTGTGTTTCTATGGTTGGATTTAGCTGTAAGTTTGCCCCCGAAATATAATCAATCATATCTTGGGTTCTACGATAGTATGTTTCAACAGACAATTCCCAGATACTTTCTTTCAAATTTTTAAAATACCCCAATGACAACAAATCACTACTTTGAGGTTTGATATTATTGTCAGACAATTTCCATCCAGCCGTAGGCAAAGGCGTTGTATTATTGGAAACCAATTGCAAAAACTGATGCATTCGGTTATAACCCAGTTTCAAAGAAGAGTTTGCGTCGATGGTATAGAGTGCTGTCAAACGAGGTTCCAAACCACCATAATTCGCAATCAAGCCTGATGTCCAAGTACTTTGCAAAAGCGTTTCGCCTGAAAGAGGTTCGCCAGCCTCATATACTCGTTTGGGGCCTGGACCCACACTCATAAACTGCACATACCTCAATCCCAATTGCACTTTTAATTTTTCATCGAGCTTGTATTCATCATCTACATAAGCAGCCAGTTCATAACCTTGTTCCTTATCTAAAATGACTTTGGTAATATTTGATTCAATATCTTTATTCAATACACCTGGCTCTAACTCATATCGAATACCCGAAATACCCGCATTGATTTTATGCTTCTCGTTAGGATAATAGGAATACTGAGCTTTGAAATTATAATATCGAATGGCATTACGTAGGTCTATCTTATTGGCTGTGTCTGGGGCAACCGTCTGGCTTTTGTACAAACTAGAAATCGCAGAAATTTCCAAACTACTTTTAGTTGAGAAAAAGTGATTCCATCGTAGCGCTAAATTTTGATGTCCGTAAGTGAAATCCGTTTGATTGGCTACTACATTTTCAAGACTAAATAAGGAATCTACTCGATAAAAGTCATGATTTATGTAGGCTGTTAGTGAAATAGTATTTTTTTTATCAGGTTTAAAAAACACTTTTGAGGCTAAATCATAAAAATTGGCTCTAGTATTTTTTACTTCAGGAGTACCAAACCATTTAAACCAAAAATCATTAAAAGATACTCTAGCAGAGGTCATCAATGACAGTTTATCTTTGATAAGTGGGGTTTCAAATGTCAAACGATTTGAGATAGCCCCGATTCCTCCTTGAACACTACCCTTTTCGAGACTAGGCTCAGTCATTTTGATATCCAACACAGAGGCTGTTCTTCCGCCAAAACGCGCTGGAACTCCACCTTTGTACAGTTCAACCTCACGAATCGCATCGGACGGAAAAATGGAAAATAAACCAAACAAATGCGTTGGATTAAAAATGGGCGTATCGTCAACATAAATCAAATTTTGATCGACAGCACCACCACGCACGTTAATTCCATTACTTCCTTCTCCCACGGAGCTTACGCCTGGCAGTGTTTGCAAGCTTCTCAAAATATCCACCTCTCCCATCATTGCAGGAATCTTTTTAATGCCTTTGAGGCTCAATAAAGAAACCCCTAACGAAGGCGTTTGAATATCCTTACGCGTTGCAACACTCGAAACAATCACTTCTTCAAGCATATTAGATACAGATTGAAGTTCTATCTTCATTTTGATATCCTTGTCCAGCTTGATATACTTTCGAAATACCTTATATCCAACAGCAGAGATTTTCAAGATATACTCTCCTTGTGTTAATCTCAGATAAAAATTACCTGTAGAGTCTGTAATTACACCAGATTTTACATAGTCAATCGAAACGCTAGCATTTGGAATTGGCTTTTGGCTTTCTACATCTATCACAGTTCCCTCCACAGCAAAGGTTCGTGCCGATAAAAGATTGTTAATTAATACCGCTTTTTTATTAACACCTCCATGAGATTTACTTATGGAAGAAAATGTTATTACCAGCAGGCTGGAAAACAAGCATAGTTGTATTAAAAGGCGATTCATAGGTTTATTTTTTTTCATTTAGATATAGGTTCAAACGTGAACTTTGACATTATTATGTAGTTGAAAAGATTAAATTAATCGTATATCTAAGGTAAAAATCAACCATAACCTTTTGATTATAAGCACCTTCAAACAACCAATATACTATTAACTAATAACATTTTCCTAGTTAGTAATTATAAACTAATACAATGATTTTTCATCTTTGATATTTAAGAGAGCGATTTTTGGTTTTTTGCACACGATAATCCCTTCTACTTCAAAAGCTGGATCTGTTTCGCCAACATTAGGGTATTTTTTCGCTTTCCCAACCACCTCTATAACGATTTTGTCTTTATTGAGAGATTTGAATGTAAGTAGTCCTTGGCTCATCAAATAACCTTCTCCTCTTCTATGAGCCTTATCTTTGATTTTACCAAACATCACTGTTGAGGTATAGGAGTTAAACATTCGGACAGGAATTTTGAGTGGTTTTTCCACAAAAAGATCATTACCTCCGAAATGTACCATTACATTGCTATCAAACTGATCGAAATAGTTAATGGTAAATGAATTTTCTACAATTTCAAGGTGGCCATGGAAGATACTTTCTTCTTTATAAAAATTGGTACCTTTTACTTTTAAAATAATTTTTGCTTGGTCGTCTTTTAACTGATTATATACCTCATCAGCTTTATATTTATCTGAAATTGTACAACCCGAAACCAACAAGAAAATTCCAATTAAAAAAACAAATTGACGTACCATTATTTTGAGAGCTTATTAATGTTTATGTAGTAATTAAGTAATAATGTAAAATAAAATTACATTATTACGCATTAGGCATTAAGCCAAAAAGCTTGTTTAAATTCATTGGATTATTGTTGCCGAAAGCCGATTGCTGAAAAAGGCATGTAACAACATCCTTAAAAGGAAAATGCTCGATAAATCGAGCATTTTCAGTATGAACAACTAACAGATAACTAGTATCCGAAGTTTTGTTTCAAGTTTGAGTTGATTTCCAATTCTCTTTGAGGGATTGGGAAAACAACACGGTATGCAGGAGAAGCTGTTGTTCTGTTATCAACAGGATTTGCGAAAGTACCAAAACGAATTTGGTCATTTCTTCTCCAGCCTTCCCAGTACAATTCACGACCACGCTCAGCTAAGATATCGTTTGCAGTCAATGCAGACAAAGCAGCTACTCCACGAGTTTTTCTCAAGTCATTGATGATTGTCAAAGCACCTGCAGTGTTACCACCTCTAAACAAAGCCTCAGCTTTCATTAATAACAAGTCAGCATAACGGAAGAAAACGTAGTCATTTCCTGGCGCATCGATATTAGTCAAATCAGGAATATATTTGATAACACGAACGCCATCTGCTTCATTCGCTACTCTAAAATCGTACTTTAGAGTGAAACTTAGTGGCTTACCAGAACGGTCATTCAAGGCTACTCCATTTTGGTCGAATTGCTGACCAGCTAAGAAACCAGCACGTAAACCTGATTTATCTGTTAATCCTGTAACAGAAGCTCCAAAACGACTATCAGCTTTATCAAAACTATTGTAGAAATCTGATAAAGTAGTAAAGCCATTCCAACCACTAGGAACCTGATTGTAGTGCGTTGTCATATAAAAACGGTTTCTTACAGAAGAACCATTATCAAGACTTGCACCCTTTTCATTCTGAATTACAAAGATTAATTCTTTTGAACGAGTTGAGTTTTCGAAGTGGAAGTTGTCGAAATAACTTGGTGTTAAGCTAAACTTACCTGAACCTGTAATAGCATCTGCTAAAGCCGCTACTTGATCCATATCAGCCTTCGCAAATGTAAAAGGACCCGCAGGGCTAGTAGGATCTTGGTCATAAACACCTTTGTTCAAATAAACTTTTGCTAACAAGAAACGAGCAGCCTCTTTTGTAGCAGTACCTGCGTTAGAGCCAGAAGCGTTATCCAACGATGGGATAATTGCATTCAAATCAGAAATGATTTGGGCAGCAGCTTCTTTACGGCTCAATGCTTTTGGTAAAGCTCCCGGATTAGCAGGGTCTCTGAATGCTACTTGACCAAACAAGTCCATCGTATAAAACATATAGAAAGCACGCAAGTAAGTAGCTTCTGCCTTTTGTTTTGCTGATGCCGCAGCATTGTTAATTACCTCATTAGCAAGAGCATGACCACGATTTAGGTTATTCCATGCGGCTAACACATCATCACTTTGGTCTGTCCAGGTGTGCGTATGTAGGTTTCTCCAACGACCATTATCATCCCAGTCAGCCCCACGAGTTGGTCCTTGCATTTCATCAGACGGGTGCTCTGTTAAAGCATAAACTGCAGCTTGGTCAGTAAAGTTAGGACCTAAACTTTGATATGCCGACTTCAATGTTAATTCAGGAGAAATCGATGAAGCGTCTGTCAAACGATCTAGTACAGCATCATCCAAATTTGTACATCCGATCGCGCCCCCCATTGCCAAAGTTAACAAGGAAGGATACAATATATTTTTAAAATTTTTCATTTCTTTATTTCGGATAATGTGGATTAAGGTAGAGTTTTAGAGTATCCCAAAAACTCTACTAAATACAAGTTGTTAGAAATTAGCGTTGATACCTAGAGAGAAAGTTCTAGCTCTTGGATAAGAAATATAATCGATACCCAATGATGGAACTCCATTTCTAACCGCCGCAGCGTTTGTTACCTCTGGGTCTAGGCCTGAGTAGTTAGAAATCAACAATAAGTTCTGACCTGTAAGTGAAACATTAAGAGACTTAGCAAAGCTGTTTGCTGGTAACTTGAATGTATAACCCAATGAGAAGTTAGATACACGAATAAAATCGGACTTCTCTAGGTAGAACGATGAAGGAACTGGTGCATCACTAAACGATTGACCTGTTGTGCTTGAGATAGTTTGGTAAGTTACATTATTACCTTGTTTTACCGAAGCTCTGTTCAATACCGCATTAGCTGTGTTGTTGTAAACGTAACCTCCTTGTTGTCCGTTAATAAACAAACTTGCATTCCAATTACCGAAGTTAAAGCTGTTATTTAAGCCCCAAGTCATTGTAGGGAACGGACTACCTTTATAGCTCTTAGTAGCAGACAATTTAGTATTACCATTTTCATCATAACCTAAGAAATCAGCTAAGAAGAAACCATACAAAGGATAACCCTGAGTGATTGGTTGGATAAATGCACCCGACAAACCTTGACCGTACAAGTTACCAGTTTGGATAGTCGATACATCCAAACGAGCAATCTCGTTTTTCAAGAAAGTTGCATTGGCAGAAATTTCCCAATCCAATTTTTTACCAGCTAAAACTTGGTAGTTTAATGAAACCTCTACCCCTTTGTTTCTAATATCAGCAGGGATATTGCTCCATCTTGTTGTTGCTACATCAGGCTGTGGTGCAGCAAACGGGAACAACAAGTTGTTGGTAGATTTGTTGAAATATTCAACTGTACCAGACAAACGGCCTTTCATCAAGCCAAAATCTAAACCAAAGTTTACTGCAGTAGTAGTTTCCCATTTGATATCTGGGTTTGGTACGTTTTCTTTTTGTAAACCACCTGATGAAGAGTTAGGCGCATAAGTAGCCAAAGACGTGTTTGTAGGGAACTCTTGGTTACCAGTAATACCCCAACCAGCTCTCAATTTTAAGTCACTAAATATTTCTTTCGGAACAAATTCTTCGTTAGATAGTCTCCATGCACCAGCAAATGATGGGAAATAACCATACTTATTGTTAGCACCGAATTTTGATGAACCATCAACACGTAGGGTTGCTGTCAACAAATATTTATCAGCGTAGTTATAATTTACACGGCTGAAATATGACTGTAACTCACTCATACCTTTGCTTGAGCCACCAGTATATGCTTTATTCGTTCCAGAGTTGTTAACAAAGTTGATATTGTTAATTAAATCGAAGCCAACAGGAGATACAAAGAAGTTTGCTTGAACGAAGTCACTTTGGTTCTCAAATTTTTGGTAAGAGAAACCAGCCAAGGCATCAATTTTATTTCTGCCAAAATCTAACTTATAATTTAACGTGTGCTCTAAAGTAGTGGTGGTTAGGTAACGGTTAGCAATACGAGCATAACCCTGATTACCAGGAATGTTTGTAGCAAAACCAGGAGTGTTTGGATCTACACTTGTTCTTGTTACACCATCAGAGTTATCATAACCAAAGTTAGCCTTGTAAGACAAGTTTGGTAAGATATTCCATGTACCACTGATATTCATTAAAGTTCTGTTTGTTACAACACCACCTCTATATTGGTTCAATAATGAAACAGGGTTACGGAAAGATGGCGTACCATTAGTGTAGTAAGAACCATCAGCAGCATATATTGGGTAAGTTGGGTTAGTTTTGATAGCTGTTGAAATAACGTTACCTTCAAAACCAATGTCACCACCTGTTGCAGACAATTGGTCAGTTACTTTAGAGGTAGTCATTGCTACTGCCAAAATAACTTTGTTATCAAACAATTTATGAGTAGCATTTACACGAGCTGTAACTTTCTTCATTCCCGAGTTTTTAATAGTACCTTGTTGGTCGTTATAACCCAAAGAGAAGAAGTAGTTAGTGTTATCGTTACCACCACCATAACTCAAGTTATAATTTTGAGCTACAGCAGTACGATATACTTGATCCTGCCAGTTGGTATTAGAACCAGCATTAATCAACTTGTTACTTGCATCCAATCCAGCAGCAGTTGCTTGCTTTAAGAAATCTGCTGTTGACATTACATCATAGTTTTTGTAATTGTTTGAAATCGCAGTGCTAGCAGAGAAGTTCAAATTACTCTGACCCGACTTACCTTTCTTTGTAGTAATCAATACAACACCATTGGCACCACGTGAACCGTAGATAGCTGCTGCAGAAGCATCCTTCAATACAGAGATATTTTCGATATCACTTGGGTTCAAGAAGTTTAATGGGTTTCTTGCCGCTGTTGTACCAACACCAGCACTACCGTCTGTACCGTCTGAAGTGTTTCCACCATCCAAAGGAATACCATCAACAACATACAATGGACCATTACCCGAACGAATCGAAGTTGTACCACGAATACGGATGTTGATACCTGCACCTGGCTCACCAGAGTTAGGAGTCATTTGTACACCCGCTGCACGGCCTTGCAATAATTGTTCTGGAGAGGCAATTACACCTTGGTTAAAATCCTTAGCAGTCAACGCTACAACACCACCTGTTGCATCCTTCTTTGTTGTAGTACCATAACCTACTACTACAACTTCTTCCAATGCTTTCGTTTCTGATGCCAACGATACATTCACTTGCGAACGACCACCTACCGAAACTTCTTGTTTTGCATATCCCACAAACGTGAATACCAATACCGCATTGTCTGATACATTGTTCAATTTGAATGAACCAGTCGCATCTGTTTGTGTACCTTTGTTTGTACCTTTTACACTTACAGAAACACCTGGTAGACCAGAGCCATCGCCACTGTCAGTAACTTTTCCGGTAACAGTTTTGTCTTGAGCATAAGCCCCAATAGACAAAAGCATTGCTACAGCTATCGCCGCGAACTTAAGAAGTCCCGTTGATACTGAACCTTGTCGCGTAGGGCGACCAAACCATCGGTAAAAATGATTTTTCATAGGTAATATTAAGATTGGGAAAAATGGTTAATGAAATTTGAGAATGCTCTTCACAGCATTTTATGAGTAAAAACCCTCACACTAGAGAATCATTTTTGGGAATCAGTAGTTAGTCTAGTTATGGAATTTTCTTACTAAAAAGTATGAATATGCTGTGATTTCACGTAGCAAAGTAGGCAATAAAGTTTCTATAATTCAATTTTTTTTAGAAAAAATTTTATTTCAAAAAAATACTTATTTTAAACAAAATTGCACTTAATCGATACTTTGCAAACTTAGCACAGTGTAGGACAGATTTGCAAAAATTTGTAAAACCTTGCGTATGCACGTTTTTTGTTAATAAATGTTAAAATAGACCTTGGGAGCGCAATAAAAAAACATTGTACTTTTCTAATAAATAAAATAATAAAATTTGTGTACTTTAGAACTGTCTAACATTCATTTATTAATACACTTAAACAGGAAAATTTCTACATTTGAGACTATCCTCTCAAAAAAGTACAATTATTAAAATATCTATTTCGCCATGTGTTTTAGTATTTTACTTAATCAATCTATCATACCGAATTGCCGATTTGTTTCTGTACCCAATCGCTATTATCAAATTGAATTACGTTGTATTAGTTTGAATAAAATTGCAAAATATTTGCAAACATTTGCAAAACATTTCGCTTAATTTAGCGTTATATATGTTCTGAATAATCTGAATCTTAGCCTTCGACTAGTGGGTTTATTCCTTACATCAATCTACTTTCTTTGGAGACGAATAAGTATATTGTTGCAAGAATTTGCTTTTATCTAAATTGTGTAACTTTTGTTATATCACACTTCATTTTTTTGTACGAACAAACCTATTATCAGACCTACACTGCTGATTTTTTCGTATCCTAAGAGATTCTTCCATTCATTTTTAGCACCACTTTACTTAGGGGGTTATGCCTTTAATTTCGTATCTTTGAGCATTCAATTCTGTATTGATAGACCAAAAAACTCTTTCATAATTTGTACTAATGTTTTATTAATTGCAATAGCCAGCCAGCTATTTGGTAATTAATCCCTTATCAAAAATGAGTCAAAAAGTAAGTAATCAGCTCTTAGCACAACTTGCTGGTACGCTTGAGGGTGATTTTCATTACGATACCGTAATGCGTACCTTATATGCTACCGACGCTTCGGCTTATCGTGAAATGCCTACCGCTGTGGCTATCCCAAAATCGGTAGAAGACATCAAAAAACTTATTGCTTTTGCAGCCCAAAATGGTTCTTCGATTATTCCTCGTACCGCTGGGACTTCCTTAGCTGGACAAGTTGTAGGAAATGGAATTGTGGTTGATGTTTCAAAAAATTTTACAAAAATCCTTGAAGTAAATAAAGAGGAGCATTGGGTGCGTGTACAACCAGGTGTAGTTCGTGATGTACTTAACATGGAACTCAAAAAACATGGTTTGTTTTTCGGTCCTGAAACTTCTACCGCTAACCGAGCTATGATCGGAGGAATGGTTGGCAACAACTCTTGTGGCTCCAACTCGGTGGTTTATGGCTCTACTCGCGATCACCTTTTGGAGGTACATGCGATTCTGGCCGATGGAACCGAAACGGTGTTTAAATCAACCGAAAAGGCTGATTTTGAAGCACTTGTTAATACCGCAAAACAAAAAAATGGCTCTGCCTCTTTGTTGGATAAAATCTATCTTACAACTAGTGATATTTTAGCCAATCCTACCAATCAAGAAGAAATCCGTGCAGAATTTCCTAAGCCTACCATCGAGCGTAGAAACACAGGATATGCCTTGGATATGCTTCTCAACTGTGAGCCATTTACCCCTAATGGCAAACCGTTTAATATGTGCGAATTGATTGCAGGTTCGGAAGGCACACTCTGCTTTATCACTGAAATCAAAATTCATGTAAATGATTTACCGCCCAAAGAAATTGGTTTATTATGTGTTCATTTCAACTCTGTAGATGAATCTCTCAGAGCCAATCTTATCGCAATGAAATACAAGCCATCTGCCTCTGAGCTGATGGACCACTATATATTAGAATGTACAAAGGCAAATCCTGAACATCGACAAAATAGATTCTTTGTGGAGGGCGACCCTGGTGCACTTTTAGTGATTGAACTTCGTGATAATGATATTGCTGAAATCGAAAAGAAAGCATCAGCTATTGAGGCCGAAATGCGCGAAGCAGGCTTAGGGTATCACTTCCCAAGGGTATATGGTGCTGATACTAAACGTGTTTGGGATTTGAGAAAAGCTGGTTTGGGACTACTTTCTAACCTTCCAGGTGACGAAAAGGCCGTAGCAGTAATTGAAGATACTGCCGTTGACGTAAACGACCTCCCTGAGTTCATTAAGGAGTTTAATGAAATACTAGCAGCTAACAATATGTACTGCGTGCATTATGCGCATGCAGGCTCTGGTGAACTTCATCTTCGTCCTATCATTAATCTAAAAACGGAAGAAGGTAATAAGCAATTTAGACTTATTGCCGAAGAAATTGCAACATTAGTAAAAAAATTCAAAGGTTCTTTGTCTGGAGAACATGGTGACGGTCGTTTGAGAGGTGAGTTTATCAAGCAAATGGTGGGAGACCATAATTACCAGTTGATGAAGGAAATCAAAAAGGTCTGGGATCCTCAAAATATCTTTAATCCTAACAAAATTGTAGATACGCCTCCGATGGATACGTTCCTACGATATACGCCAGGCCAAACAACTCCTGAATTTAAAACAACATTCCGCTTTTACGATCAAGATATTTTGCAACACGCCGAGCAATGTAATGGTTCGGGTGACTGTCGCAAGACTCATTTGTCGGGTGGTACGATGTGTCCATCTTTCATGGCGACTCGCAATGAAAAGGAAACAACCCGTGCTCGCGCCAATATTTTAAGAGAATTTTTGACAAACTCTGATAAGCCAAATCGCTTTAATCATGAAGAAATCAAGGAAGTGATGGATTTGTGTTTGGCTTGCAAAGGTTGTAAATCTGATTGTCCGTCGAACGTGGATATGGCAAAATTGAAGATGGAATTTTTGCACCAATACTATAAAGATAATGGCGTTCCGTTCCGTAGTAAAATGATTGCCAACTTTTCTAAACTTTCGAAAGTAGCATCCTACGTGCCTTGGGCGTACAATTTGGTTTTCGATACGCCAGCTCTTCGTAAAATTGCTAACAACATTGTTGGTTTTCACCCTGAGCGTACAATGCCTTTGTTGGCAAAAGAGACTTTTTTAAACTGGAATAAAAAACGTACAAAAATCTCAGGATTAAACAAAAAGGTCTATTTATTTGCGGATGAATTTACCAATTATAACGATGTTGAAATAGGCAAAAAAGCTGTTCAGCTTCTCGAAAAATTGGGTTATGAGGTGGTTATTCCAAAACATGTTGAATCGGGTCGTCCACAACTTTCTAAAGGTTTGTTGGATGATGCCAAAGCCTTGGCTACCCAAAACGTAACCTTACTAAAAGATGTTATTTCAGAAAATACGCCATTGGTAGGTATTGAACCATCTGCAATTCTAACTTTCCGCGACGAATACCCTGATTTAGTGGATGATAGCTTGTTAGAAGATGCTCGAAAGTTAGCGAAAAACACCTTCATGGTTGAAGAATTTTTAGCAAAAGAAATTGATGCTAAACGTATTGATAAGTCCTTATTTACAAGCGAAAAACGTTTGATTAAATTACATGGACACTGCCAGCAAAAATCCTTGTCTAGTTTGATTCCAGCCAAAAAGGCACTTTCATTACCCAAAAACTATGAGGTTCAGTTGATACCAAGTGGTTGTTGTGGCATGGCAGGCTCTTTTGGTTATGAAAAAGAACATTATGAGCTTTCTAATCAAGTTGGAGAATTAGTTCTTTTCCCAACAATTCGCCAACAGCCCGAAGATGTAATCATTGCAGCCTCTGGAACTAGCTGTCGTCATCAAATACATGATGGTACGGGTCGTACGGCATTGCATGCGGTAGAAATCTTATATGCGGCGTTAATCTAGTTGAAGTGTATATTAGGCAGTAGGCGGTAAGCATTAGGCAATATATACTTTTTAGCCCAAGGCCTTAAGCGAAATAATTAAAGGCATTTTTTATGAAATTATAAAAACCCTTTGCCTAATGCCTAATACTCAATTCACACAACTTAAATCTATTTACCTAATGCCAATAACCTAAGGCTAAGTAGGAAAACGTTATTAGTTAACAGTATGTTGATTATTTGAAGGCATTCATAATCAGAAGTTTATATCCCAATAACAGATATACTGTTAACTAATAACGTCTTGTTACTTACTTAAAAGCTCAATAATTTAAAATATTCGCCAAAGTATCTTCAAAACACTTTCGTCAGCATTTTTACCTAATAGTTAACACACTCTATGAATACGCTATCATTCAAATCGACTAGTAAGACCTATTTGATTCTATTATGTAAGGTTGGAATAGGCCTTGTTTTCGCCTTGTATCTTGCTTGGCTATTTACAAACAGTTTCAATATGATATCAAGAGATGAATATCGTATTGCTGGACATTTTCTTAGAACCTATTTCAATTCTCAAGGTTTTACAGAAACCTTCCAAACTTTTGTTGCTCCCGAAAACGAAAGTAGACCAGTTGTGGTTAGAATACTTTACGTGCTCACATACTTACTCACAGGTAATGTTAATTTTCAACTTATTTGTATTCTGGGTAGTTTAATACTATTGGCTTATATTTTATTTCTAAAAAAAATTTTAGCTGATATTGGTCTATCGATTTTTTATTTTCTGCCTATTCCTTTTCTATTCTTAAATTTAAGTCCGTTTTTGACGTATTTATTTTCTTATGAAGCATTCTTTTACATTAGCTCATTTGTCATACCGATTTTTATCTTTTATTTAGAAATCGTAAAATGCCAAAGACGCCTAGCTCTTTTAATCTTGGTGATTTCATGGGGAATAGGAAGCACAGCTATATTAGCTACAACCTTGTTGATAGGATATCACTTGATTTGGAGGCACTATAAAGAAAGCGTTATTTATGGAGTTGCGCTATTGTTGATGGTTTTTTCTATTCCAGAAATAGATCCTCAATCTTCTCAAAATCCTTTAACCCAACTTGTATTTCACTTCGGGGAAATTACCGTTCTTGTGTTTGCCTTTTGTGGGAATGTACTTAGCGTGTTTAGTGAGTCTTCATACCCCGTCATCATTTTAGGAGCGACTTTGTTGTTGTTTTGTTTGGTATTGTTTTTCACAAAAATAAACTGGAAAAACTCTCTACACAATTTCATTACAATTAGCCTCATTTTTATGTTGGCGATGATTACACTCAATATCATAGCAAGATGGAGAGGAGACTTTCATGGATATCTTTCAGAAATTTTACAAGGTACCAAATTGATTTTCACAATTGGTACATTTAGTATTATTTACGTATTTATTCTTGCAGGATTACATCAATATAAAGGTTTCAGAAAGATATTTGGAGTAATCATTCTTTTATTTTCAGTTGCCTTTTATGCTACAGGTAATTTTAACAACTATAAAAATGCGATTGCCTATCAAAAAAGGTTGCATTGTGATATATTTAACTGGGAGGCATCCAAATTTATAGCAGTTGACGGACTACGTGAGTATGACTTTTTGAGGGCAAAAAAAATATTTACACCATCTGGTTCTTTCACTCCTGCCTTTGTGAGTAAACTCAAAAAACTAAGCCTAGATACTACGGTTAGGTACTCTGTCTCTCAATTCAATATACAACAGAGAACAGGACAGACTAAGAATATGTATGGTATTTATCCGAAATTTGTTACTATCGAAAACGCTCTTTTGCCTCTTCCTTCAAAGATTTTACATTCAAACGGTCATTTTTTGATACTTGTAGGAAAAGACTCGATGTTGATGATTACTTGCACCATACAAAAGCTATCATTAAGAAGATTTTTATTGGGTCAAAATCCGTATAATCCAGGTTTCACTGCGGGGTTCTCCTACCTAGATATTCCCGCTGGAGATTACAGAATCGCACTTTGTACTGTGGTAGATCAAGAAATCACAGAGTTTGGTTATATTGATAAAAAGCTTCATTTGTGGTAAAATAAGAAAGTGAGCAGAATAAAATTTAATTTTTGAGCTTACGGCTTTCAGCTTTGGGCATTCGGCAAAAAAATAGCTATCGTTTCTAGAAAAACATTTAACACTCTTTGCCTAGTGCCTGTTGCCTAAAACAAAAAGTTAAATCCAATTGTGCTCACTTTCTTAACAGTAATTTGTTGGGCAATAGGCTTTAAGCAAAAAGTATAAAAACATTTCGCATAAAATTATAAAATCCTATTGCCTAACCTTTACTTATCAAATACCTGCATCTAAAGGTCTGATATTTACCTGATGTGGTTTTGGATAAGTCAGAAGTTTTGAAAAATCTACCTTCCAAAAATCTAAATCTAATAATTTGTTATTACTATCCTTAGTAAGCGTTATTACGACAGGAGTACCGTCGCTATCAATATATTCTACTTGAACCAGATCGCCATCATATAAATTGGGGTCATCTCCCATACTGATACTTCCCATTTTTCCACCCTCATATTCTACTACATCCTCCCGAATAGGATAGTCTGCGGATGTGAAGCCTGCAAGTTTTAGAAGATGCTCCACCAAAGCAACCTCCTGCATTTTAATTTTTCTGGTTAGTTCACTCATTATTTTGATTTTCTATAACGTTTATCAATTGACGATTCGAAATTATTAACAGAATAGACCTAATTGTAGGGATTCAAAGCCTATTCTGGATAATCTCAGAATTTGCAAAGATAAAATATTGTCTTTGTTACAAAACATCTATATTGCGACAAAGACCAATTTCTCATTTTACCAAATCTACTTTTAAACTTTTAAGAAACAATGTTAAAAAAAATTCTTGCTCTGAGTCCACTGCTTCTTTTACAATGGAATAGTCAGGCACAACAAAAATCAAACTACAGTCAATACGACCTTTTTAATCCACTTTTCAATTATACACTGTCAACTCCCACGCGTAGTGGTACAGGCTCGCCAGGTGCTACATACTGGCAAAATCAGGCCGATTACAAAATTAATGTATCACTCGATGACCAAAAAAACACACTGGATGGCGATGTTGAAATAACCTATAAAAATGCCTCTCCAGACAAATTGAATTTTCTTTGGCTACAACTGGACCAAAATCAATTTAACAATCAGTCGCGTGGTTCTGCCACTACCCCTATCTCAGGCGGACGATTTGGCAACGTAAATTTCAATGGAGGATATACCATCAAGTCTGTAACAATCGATGGTAAGCCTGCAGAGTTTGTAGTAGAAGATACCCGCATGCAAATTCGTTTGTCGAACCCACTAGTTGAAAAAGTTGGTTCGGCAAAAATCAAAATTGCCTATTCATTTCAAATTCCTAAATATGGTTCTGACCGAGTTGGAATGCACGAAGCACAACAAGGAACCATTTATGAAATTGCTCAGTGGTACCCTCGTATGTGCGTATATGATGATATCGAAGGGTGGAATGTTCTACCTTACCTTGGAGCAGGAGAGTTTTATCTTGAATACGGCAACTTTGAGTATGCTATTACCGCACCAGCTTCTCATATTGTAGTAGGCTCTGGAGAGCTGACTAACCCTACTGAATGTTGGACTTCAGAGCAACTCAAGCGATTGTCTAATGCTAGTAATAGCGACAAAACGGTGATGATTAGAAGTGCAGCCGAGGTGGTTGAGGCCAACTCACGCCCAAAATCTGATGGAAAAATCACTTGGAAATTTAAGTGTAGTATGGCTCGCGATGTGGCATTTGCTTCCTCGAAAGCGTTTGTAATTGACGCCGCTAAAATTAACCTTCCAAGTGGCAAAAAATCTCTAGCGATGTCGGCTTATCCCGCAGAATCTGGTGGTGAAAAAGCTTGGGGACGCTCTACCGAATATGTTAAATCTTGCTTGGAGTTTTACTCAAAATGGTTGTACGAATACACCTATCCTGTGGCTACCAACGTAGCTGGTTCGATTAGTGGTATGGAATATCCTGGAATTGTTTTTTGTGGTAGTACCAGCACAACTCAAGGCCTTTGGGGAGTAACAGATCATGAATTTGGGCATAACTGGTTTCCGATGATTGTTGGCTCCAACGAGCGTAAGTTTGCTTGGATGGATGAGGGATTCAATACTTTTATTAATTTTTATTCTACCGACGACTTTAACAACGGCGAATACAAAGGGTATAAAATGGATATGCACCAAATGGCCAAACAGTTATTTCGTGAAGGCGCTGAGCCTATTATGAATATCCCTGATGTTTTACAGTCGAGTAATTTGGGCTATGAAGCCTACTACAAACCTGCTATTGGCTTGAAGATTTTGAGAGAACAAGTTTTAGGAAAAGACCGATTTGATTATGCTTTCAAAGAATATATCAAACGTTGGGCATTTAAACATCCGACACCTTATGACTTTTTCAAAACAATGGAAGATGCCTCTGGTGAGGATTTAAGCTGGTTTTGGAGAGGTTGGTTTTACGAAACATGGAAACTCGACCAAGCCGTAAAAGATGTTCAGTACATTGAACAAGACCCTAAAAATGGTGCTGTTATTACCATTGAAAACCTTGAAAAACTGGCTATGCCAGTCGAAGTTGAATTAGAAATGGTTGGTGGAACCAAAGAACGTGTGAAACTCCCTGTAGAAATTTGGCAAAGAGGTAACTCTTGGACTTTCAAAACGTCTACTAACCTTCCCCTAAAGTCGGTTACAATCGACCCTGACCATGTATTGCCTGACTTTAATTCAAAAAATAATACGTGGAAACCACTAGGAATAAAAGCTCAAAAGCCAAATTAGGAAATACGTAAGTACTAATGCTGAATTTGATGCAAGTAGTTTGCATTGGGCTACAAGTCGTAGGCATTAGGCAGAAAACCTTCTACTTTGATGTAAGAAATATATTGCCTAATGCTTCCTATTCCCTTGCCACCTCAATCAAACTTTGTAAATCTTCTTATTTTAAGTACGTAAGCTCAACGTTAATCGCAGTAAATCGGTAAACTTGGATTGTCGTAGTATTCAAACATTTTTGTGATTTGACTTTCTACAATTCGGTCAACAGATAGCGGCGGAATATGATTTCTATCAAAAAAACCAACCTCTGATGTTTCTTGGGTATGTGCACTAAGCTCTCCGCCGACTATTTCACACAAGATAAATAATTTGTATACATACCATGCTTGAGGAGGGTGTGGATGATTCCTTTTGTCAAAAACTCCTAACAATTTGAGTGCTTTAACTTTGAGCCCTGTTTCTTCCCACGCTTCTTTTTCGGCCACTTCAAAAGGGGTATAACCTACGTCTGCCCATCCTCCTGGTAAGGACCATTTCCCATCTACAGTCTCTTTTGCCATTAATATTTTTCCTTCTTCATTAAAAACAACCGCGCGAATGTCTACTTTGGGAGTTTGATAACCATCACGTTCATTAGCAAACAAGTGGATAATTTTTTCAACGGGTTCGTCCGTTATTTTTTCGATAATTCTAACACTCAAATCTGAAATTTCTTGATAACGCTCAAGGTCATAAGGTTTATCTGAGGCATAGAATAGGCCCGCTTGGGCGATTGATTGAAGTTTTTGAGCTATGCTTAGCCACTCTAAATTGTTCATGATACAAGGAGGTAAATGATATAATAATGAAATTAGAGAAAAATGCATTTCTTTCTCTACAAATACATCAAAAATGAGGAAAGGGTATCATTAAAACATAATTCTTCCTCAATACCAAGTCAAAATATCAAGTTTTTATCTATAGTAAGTAGGAAAACGTTATTAGTTAACAGTATATCTGTTATTGTAATATAATCATAATCAAAAGTTTACCCTCAAT
>NZ_JBMLSD010000098.1:0-3015 GCF_049240685.1 Flectobacillus sp. | reverse complement strand
TGTTTTGCCGAATGCCCAAAGCTGAAAGCCGAAGGCTCAAAAATTAAATTTTATTTTGAGTACTAACTTAAGTAATCGTACAAAACTAGATTTTAGTTCTTTAAGCCAAAGGCATTAGGCACAAAACCTTTAGGTTTTTATTAGCGCTGTACGAAAGATTTTATTTTGTTAAAAAGTGCTCTTATCGTTAGCATTTTTTTGCCGAAAGCTCACAACCGAAGGCCGAAAGCTCATTGATTAAACACATTGTTGTGCTTGCCTAATGCCAATGGCTGACGGCTTAAAGCGCTTTAATTATACATCCGAAATCCGCATTCGAATTTATGTCATCTCATCATATTATACGCGACGAACAAGAACCTGCTTTAATTATTGCCAATGGCGAAGCTTGTAGTCAAGAATTACTTGGACAGTTGCTGGAATGGTCACCACTTATTGTTGTGCTTGATTCTGCTATTCATCGAGTGCTTGAATTAGGTATAAAAGTAGACGTGCTACTCGGTGATTTTGATCGAGAGTTAGATACTGACGCCATTCGTTCTGCCCAGTATCCGATTGAAATTGTTCACACGCCTGATCAAGAAAAGCATGATTTAGAGAAGGCTTTTGAATATTTGATAGCACGAGGTTTTCCTGCTGCCAATGTAGTATGGGCTACTGGTCGCCGTGCCGATCATACAATGACGAACATCACGAATATTGTACGATTTCGAGATAAACTCAAAATTGTTATGATTGATGATTATTCTAAAATATATCTTTTGCCCTATCAATTTGAAAAATGGTATACAAAAGGTACACCTATCTCCTTGATTCCAATTGGTGAGGTAATAGGTATTCAAACATCAGGCTTAAAGTATAATTTATTTGATGAATCGCTTACCTTAGGCTATCGAACAGGCTCAAGCAACGAAGCCGAACAAGATGGATTCGTAAAGATTTCTTATAAAAAGGGAGATTTACTGATGATGGAGTGTACGGATTAACAAAGGGCTTTAGGATAAAACCATCCTAAAGCCCTTTGCTTATACAAATTAAGATCTAAATTGGTCATCATTACTAGTCCTTCTTTTAAAGGAATACAAAACACCCGACGCCAAAATGGCTAAAACAATAACATAAAGTGTTCTCATAGCATTTACTGGTTATTTCTGATGCATTGGTAATACATCGGAGGCGTTAAAAATAGTTATGGCGAAAAGTTAGATATTTAACGAGTAGTAGCTAGGGATATTTTGTTTTTTCAATTTCATATTACAACATAAATACGTAAAAGTCAATCTTTTAGATTGCTACTACAGGTTTTTTATTTAGTAGTAATACAAATTAGTGGTAAGTGCTTGTGTGTAGTTAAGTATTTTTACTTATTTAAAAACCTAAATCTACCAAATCATACATCCTCGATTCTTTTCTTATAATCTTACACAGTTAAATAATCTCGAGGATTTGTTGTGGATAAAAGTTAACTTTGCGGAAAATTTGGAATCTATAGATATACAAATAGTCAAGAAACTATTTGTTCATAATTATTCAGCACAAAATGCACAAGAATTTCATTGAAGAATTACGTTGGAGAGGTATGCTCCACGATATGATGCCGGGAACAGAAGAACAACTTAATAAAGAAATGACAACCGCTTATATCGGTTTCGACCCAACGGCATCTTCTTTACATATTGGTAATCTCGCTACAATCATGTTATTAAAGCACTTCCAACTTTGCGGTCACAAACCGATTGCCTTGGTAGGTGGAGCAACAGGTATGATTGGCGACCCTTCGTTCAAAGCTGCCGAACGTGCTTTCTTATCGGAAGAAACTTTACGTTTTAACCAAGAGGGAATCCGTAAGCAATTATCTAAATTCTTAGATTTTGATTGTGGCGAAAATTCTGCCGAACTAGTAAACAACTACGACTGGTTTAAAAACTTTTCTTTTCTTGAGTTTTTAAGAGAAGCAGGAAAATACTTGAGCGTAAATTATATGATGTCGAAAGACTCCGTAAAGAAACGTTTGGAAACAGGTATTTCATTCACAGAATTCTCGTACCAATTATTGCAAGGATACGATTTCTATTGGTTATATAAAAATAATGGTGTTCGTCTCCAAATGGGTGGTTCTGACCAATGGGGTAACATTACAACAGGTACAGAAATCATTCGTAGAAAAGAAGGTGGTTCTGAAGAAGTAGAGTTTAACAGAGCATTTGCCTTAACAACCCCACTTGTTACTAAAGCAGATGGTACCAAATTTGGTAAATCAGAATCTGGAAACGTGTGGCTTGATGCAAGCATGACAAGTCCTTATGAGTTCTACCAATTTTGGTTAAACGCTGCCGATGCCGATTGTCATCGTCTTTTGAGAGTATTTACACTACTTTCTCGTGAAGAAATTACCACATTAGAGGCCGAACATGCAGAAGCGCCACATTTGCGTATTATGCAAAAAGCATTAGCTAAAGACGTCACTTGCCGTGTTCACTCCGAGGAGGCTTATAATATAGCAGTAAAGGCATCTGAAATCCTCTATGGAAAAGGTACTGTCGATGCTTTACAAGGAATGAGCGATCAGGATATTCTTTCTGTATTTGCAGGTGTGCCCCAAACAATCATCGCACGTGGTGATTACGAGGCTTGTACCAACATTACAGATTTAGTATCAACTGTAACCAATGGAGAGGTATATGCTTCAAAAGGAGAAGCTCGCCGTGCTATTCAAGGAAATGCATTGAGTGTAAACAAGTCAAAAGTGCCAGATCCTAATCATCCGATTGATTTTACTCTGCTTAATAATAAGTATCTATTATTAGGAAAAGGTAAAAAGAATCACCTTTTGATTGTTGAATAAAAGAAATATCAATAAAATGAATCCTCAGCTTTAATAAAGTTGGGGATTTTTTTTGTAATTATTTTTACAATTAATTGTACATGGTGTTTCTGTACCAGAAATATTGAATAATTTTGCTGAAAAAAAACATTATTTAGATTCTTTATTATCAACGACTTACAAAAAACTTT
>NZ_JBMLSD010000097.1:0-1468 GCF_049240685.1 Flectobacillus sp. | reverse complement strand
GACCTTCTGCTAAAATATTGGCACTTAACAAGCCTACATCAGCAGTAGCGTTAAATTCTTTTTGGTTACCGTCTTTACTGGTTATATCGACTACACTTGATACACGACCACCATATTTTGCTTCAAAGCCTCCTTTAAACAAACGCACGTCTTTGATGGCATTGGAGTTGAAGGCACTAAAGAATCCATAAAGGTGGTCGACATAGTACACGGTAAATCCGTCATATAAGACAAGGTTTTGGTCTGGCGTACCACCACGTACATACAAGCCCGAAGATGACTGGTTGGCAGCACTAATCCCTGGCATTAACTGAAAACCTCGGAAAATATCTTTTTCACCGACATTGGGTAACTTCGCAATGTTTTTAGGCGTCATCATGAACATACCAACGGTTTCGTTGACCTTCATGATTTCGGTTTTTTCACCTGTTACTTTTACTTCGTCTAGTTCCTCGTTGGCGGGAACTAGCTCTATTCTTAAATTACTCGTAGGGGTTTGAGGGTTTAGGTAATAGGTCAATGTTCTATAACCTATGTAGCTAATTACCAAAGCACTTGTATCGGAAGGTATTTTTTGTATTGTAAAAAGCCCATCCACGTTGGTCTGCACACCAGTTTTTCTACCTTTTACAGTAACCGTGGTAAAAGCTAGTGATTCGCCAGTGAGCGCATCTACGATTTTTCCAGAAATACTAAAGTTTGTTTTTTCTGATTTGCCTTTGTATTGTTGTTCGGTAATGGCTTTGGCTACCGTAACTTTTTGAGATTTTGGTACGATATGAAGCACACTGTTTTCGTCGACATATATTTTTAAATCTGTATTTTTCAGCGCATTGCTGAATCCAACTTCTGCCTTGATTTTCTGAAACCAGTAGCTAATGCGGTATTTGCTCAGCAGGGTAGGGTCAGCATCTATTTTTATCCCTGTTTTTTTAGTTAAATCCTGACAAATTTCAGAAAGCAGCGCATTATTATAGAATTCATCGGTAATGGTAATTCCTGTCGTATTGACCGAAATGGGTGTTTGTTGACCCCACGCTTGAAAAGACCATTGAATGCAAATCAATGCGAATAGTAATAGTGTTTTTCTCATGCTTGATAGTGTAACGAATAAGACTGGTTAAACTTTTATGATGCAGTATTTGCATTTTCCCAATATCAGGGACTAAAGAAGAACCGTTAAACGTTGCCATTTCAATATAAGAAATCGCTCTATAATGAGGGTTTGTAGATAGAAGTGGGATTTTTGGCGATATTGTTATTAGAGGCACAAAGTGACAGAGTGGCAAAGGCACAAAGGGCGTTTTTGTACGAAGAGGATAAGTAGAACTTCAGTAATAAAAAAAGCCTTGAAGAAATCTAAAATTTCTTCAAGGCTGACAGCTCAAAGCTAAAAGCCGAGAGCTATTATGCTAGCTTTGCCCTATTCTTTTGAAAAATTCCTCTGAATAGTGCTCACTTACAGGTA
>NZ_JBMLSD010000096.1:0-12102 GCF_049240685.1 Flectobacillus sp. | reverse complement strand
CAGCCTTTACTTCGGCTACTATGGAGGTAGACTATATCAGAGTTTATCAATAAAAGAAACATTAAATATCAGGATGTTATTTCTTAATGAGTGATGATGTTAAAATGAGTATTCTAGCCGTAGAGACGTAATACTTTACATCTAAAACAGAGTCCTATCAAGTATAGTATTATCAAAAAAGTCTGTCGAAAAATCATTTTCGACAGACTTTTTTGATAATACTATGCTTTGGCGTTTGGCGCAGTGGCGGATTACAGAGCACAAAACTGTCAATACACCCCAAAAGATGATGTGAGGCAGAATGTATAATTATCCAAGCTACCCGACATTTTGCCAAAGGCCTGTTGGTAGCAGGTGTTTTAGTCTTCTTGCTTGTTAAAAATAAATTTCACAATTCTGTTAGATGCTTTAGAAGTCGCTGTCTCAATATCGGATTTTGTCCAAGTGTCATTTGGGTAAGTGGTTAAATTTAAAGCTATTCCATACTTGCTGTCTTTGTAACCTGATTTACTATTTATAGAATTTTGCTTCTTTGTCTTAAACCATTCCATGCCAATGGACTTATTTATATCTTCTTCTAGTAATATTTTATTACCAATTTTATTTACTACACTGATAAACTCTTCTTTGGACACAAGATTTGCATCTTGTTGTATTGTTATTATGTTACGACCACTTGAAGGCATTATATGTTCAATATTTACATTTTCTGCAAAGTCAAACTTCAATCCTTTAGATTTAGCAAAAAGGTATTCGTTAAGAAACACAAGTAAATTCTTGTCGTAATCAATAACTTCATCATAAACAATTTTTTCATCCCAAACTTTGTTAATATGTTGGTTAAACTCATCTTTGATTGTCTCGATGGTAACATTTTTATCAACTAAATTTAAATTTTGAGCAAATAAGAATGTTTTAAACTTTGTACTTGAATAACCTGCATCGCCTATTTCTAAAAGAGTAAATAGTCTTAATAAACACTCACAAATATCTAAGATTTCATCTTCTGTAATTTCCGTTGTTTCGTAGCGATACAAATAACTTGATAGATATAATTTAACGTTTTCGTTGTACTTTAAAAGTAATTTGACCATGGGGAAATCTTTAACAATATTCCAATTATTTGTAACTTTAGATAAGTTATCACATAATAATTTTGGGTCACTTAATAATTTTCTTGGTGATTTAATTCCGTATTCATCTTCGTCTGTGTAATACCTCCTGAGTCCTGGTGTTGTTACATCAACAGATGATTCCTTTAAATACTCTTTAGTTATCGCACGATTGATATACATAAATTGCTGTAATACTGCATTAATGTCTATAATTTTTCGGCTGTTTAATTCATTAGCTAACTTGTTAATGTTTTCCCATTGATTATTAAATTCCTCTTTGTTGTCACCTGCGTTTGAGTAGAGTTTAGCCGAAATTATATCCGCATCCGAAAGCGGCATACCTGTTGAATTTAATGAATTAAACATTGTAATCGCTTGCTCAATTTGCCAACTTCGGATTTCTATAACTTGACATTTTTCCAAAAAAACATTAGCAAAACTATTTATTTGTGATTCCGATTTTTCCTCGAATTTGTTATAGAAGAATTTAAAGTTCTTAAAATGATTAGTGTATTTATTGTCTTTTTGTTTGCGTGGTATGATAGATACATTTGATTCTGCTGAATTAAAATTTTCAGCTTCAATTATTTTCTGTACTTCTCCTTTGTATTGTTCATTAATAGAGTTGTTCTCTAATAGAGTAATGTTTTTAGCTTTATTCCAATCATTTAAAATTTCAATTCTTCTTTCAACATTTGCTTTATATAATATGTTGATGATTTTGTTCCTATTTTCTTTTAATCCTTCTTCCAGTGCTTCGGATTGAGATGTATTTTTAAACTCACTTAGTACTTCTTGCAGTCTAATAAGCAATGCCTTAAGTAACAAAATGAATGTTGTTGTACGTTGTTGTCCATCAATTAAACTGAATTTACCTTTGTCTGTATCAGAACAATCAACAATTATTGTCCCAAAAAAGTATGGGTCTCCCGCACCTGAGGAAATGAATGCTTCAATATCTTGCCACAATTTATCACACTGGGTAACGCCCCAAGAGTATCCACGCTGATACTCTGGTATTACAAAGTTTTGTGTTTTGTCAAGTTTAAAATAATCACTGATTAATTTCAATTTTGGTTCAATGTCTTTTGCCATTTTCTTTTTAGTCGTTATTTTTAGGTTGGTAGGTTCTTTATAGAGAAGTCATCTTGACTTTTGATAGAATTGTTTAAAATAAAAAAGGTTGCTGATATTTGTTTTGCGAATCATACCAAGCAACTTTTTTATGTACTACGGACCTAGTAAAGATATAATAGAATTAGAAATAATTGGTTATTTACCTGAAAGAAAACGAGGCTTTAAGCCGTAAGTTTCTCTTAGTGAAATAATTAATTTTATTCTTTATAAGTTAAGACTGGTAACCACGTTAAGGGATTTAATGGCATTTATCACCTGCCGAAAGCTTATTTAGCACCCTTACTCTTCACTACAAGACTATTTTCGGACATTATCGTCGTTAGTTTAAAGAAGGTATTTGGAAAAAGTGTTTCATAGAACTTTTGATAAAAATACAAGTATTCTATCGATCCTTCAATGGTAAATTAGATGGATGTCATTCGTCATATATTCGCGGTGGCGAAGAAGTTGCTTATCAATGTAGAAAGAAATGAAAAGCTATCAATGCACTTCACTTGACTGATAAACAGGGGCTTGTACTAGCTATGTCAATACAAGTTGCAAGTAATCACAATGCTTTATTTAACATTGAGCAGACTTTTGAAGAACTTATTACGATGTTAGAGGATGCTACTATTTCAGTTGATGGGTTATTCATGAATGCTGATGCAGGTTTTGGATCAGAGAGCATACATCAACTATATCATCAAAAACAAATTATCGCCAATATTGCTCCTAATAAAAGGAACTCTACTGGCAATAATTGGTCTCATATCATGGACGAAGAACTCTACAAAGAAAGATATTCTTTTGAAAGAACTAATGCATGAATAGATAGTTACAGGTATTTGTTAAATCGATTCTATACAACACTTTCAAGTTGGATAGGATTTCACTTTATAGCTTTTATTATCATCGGAATGAAGAAAATAAAAAAGTCAAGATGACCTTACTTGTAGCTATCAACGCTTTAGATGCAACGCAATTCTTTTCTACAAATTTATGCACTGCTCAATTACAATTTACTAAGTCCTAATAAGCTCTAGCAAAAATTACACGACGAGATGAAGGATTTCCTGTATAAATACATTTGCCTGCTTCTTCTTTTGCATCCAAAGGAATACAACGAATCGTAGCTTTAGTTAATTCTTTGATTTTTTCTTCTGTTTCCGAAGTACCATCCCAGTGAGCCGAAATAAAACCAGGTTTTTCGTCCAGAGTTTTTACAAATTCATCCCAAGAATCAACTTCAAGGGTATTTTCTTTTCTGAAAGATAAAGCACGATTATAGATATTCTCTTGGATTTCTTCCAATAGATTTTGGATAACTTCTACCACGCCATCAATTTCATACGTCTTTTTCTCCTTTGTGTCACGACGTGCAATTTCAACCGTACCGTTGGCAAGGTCACGAGCGCCAATTGCCAAACGAACAGGAACACCTTTCAGCTCATACTCAGCAAATTTGAAACCTGGCGATTGTTTGTCAGAATTATCAAACTTGACAGAAATTCCCAATTTTTTCAAAGTTTTAACAATAGGTAAAACTTTCTCAGAAATAGCCTCTAATTGTTCAGCACCTTTGAAAATAGGTACGATTACCACTTGAATTGGCGCTAATTTTGGAGGTAATACTAAACCTTCATCATCAGAGTGAGCCATAATCAAAGCACCCATCAAACGAGTAGAAACGCCCCAAGAAGTACCCCAAACATAGTCTTGTTGGTTTTCTTTGTTAGAGAATTTCACGTCAAAAGCTTTGGCAAAATTTTGACCTAGGAAGTGAGAAGTACCAGCCTGTAAAGCCTTACCATCTTGCATCATTGCCTCGATACAGTAGGTATCATCTGCACCTGCAAAACGCTCGTTGGCCGTCTTTTTGCCACGGATAACAGGAACAGCCATAAATTCTTCAGCGAAAGTGGCATATACCTCCAACATTTGTTCGGTTTCGGCAATGGCTTCTTCTTTGGTAGCATGTGCTGTATGGCCTTCTTGCCACAAGAATTCGGCAGTACGTAAGAACAAGCGAGTACGCATTTCCCAACGCACAACATTTGCCCATTGGTTAATTAGTAAAGGAAGGTCACGGTATGACTGAATCCAGTTTTTATAAGTACTCCAGATAATAGCCTCAGAAGTTGGGCGAACCACTAACTCTTCTTCAAGGCGAGCATTGGGGTCAACAATTAATTTACCTTTATTTTCAGGGTCATTTTTCAGACGATAGTGAGTTACTACAGCACATTCTTTGGCAAAGCCCTCTGCATTTTTTTCTTCGGCTTCAAACAAACTTTTTGGTACAAAAAGCGGGAAGTAAGCATTAGTATGACCTGTTTCTTTGAACATATCGTCCAAAGCACGCTGCATTTTTTCCCAAATAGAATAACCATATGGTTTGATTACCATACAGCCTCTAACGGCAGAATTTTCGGCTAAATCGGCACGCTTAACAAGTTCGTTGTACCACTCAGAATAATTTTCGCTACGTTTTGGTAAGCCTTTGCTCATGGGTTGTATTATGGTTGGTTAATGCCTTTCTAGCTTAAAATGAGATTAGAATAACGCTAAATCGGCGAAAAATGTACAAAACTAATAGGGGAAAACGTTCTAATAATAGTCTTTTCTATAGAAAATGAAATATAAAATGGAGTATATGCTTCATTTTCAAAGCCTTGGACTATTGGAACATTTAAAGATTTAATTTTGTTAATGTTATGTTAATTATCTTGCAAAGATAACTTTTTGTAGTAAGTTTGTTATAAGATTTTTTTGTTAAGTTGTTCTTCGCATTGCTTTATCCACAAAAAGTACAATTTAAGGTATAATTAGTGAATCAACAGTTCGAATGTCTTACTTTCCAGAAAACACTGATTGCTGATACACTTTAAAATATTTTTGTATTACTGAAAATACTCCTACAATCTAAAATTCAAACAGCTATGAGCCTTCAGCATTCAATCAAATACCTTTCAGCCATTACGTTGATTGGTTTGGTTTGGGGTTGTAATACTTCCAAACAAGCAGTTGTTTCAAAAAGCTCAAGTGGTGAAGTTTACGATGACTTGTATGCATCTACAAGCGACGTTAGACCTGCTACTTTGGGCGGTCGCATATATAACGAGCAAGGTTACGACGAATCAACCTACCAAGCTCCTGTATATCGAAACAATGGTAATTCCTCTAATTCAGCACAGGGAACCAATGAATATTATTCTCAAAATTGGTTAAACTCTCGTACGGTTTATCAAAATCAAGACGATTATTCAGCAGGTTATAACAATGGTTATAACAACGGATTCAATAATGGTTTGGGATATAATTATGGCTTGAATAACTGGTATACGAACCCTACCATATCTTTTGGTTTGGGATTTAGTCGCTGGTCGCCATTTGGCTATTCTACCATGGGCTTTTATGATCCGTTTTATTCTAACTTCTACGACCCATTTTGGGGTTGGTCTAGCAGTCGTTGGATGTATGGAAACACGTTTGGTTATGGACCTTATGGGTATGGTGGTTTCTACGATCCGTTTGGGTACGGATTTGGATACTCTTCTTTGGCCTATGGAGGATATTACGGAGGTTACTATAACAACTACAACAATTATGTAGGTTCGGTTATTGGCGCCGAAACTCCAGCTAAATATCGTTCAAGACCTGCTTATTCGTCATCTGCTTATAACGCTGATTTTAACAACAACAGAGGCGCAGCCTATAACCGCGGAAGCCGTACAAACAACGATTATTACAGCAACAACAATAACTCAGACTATTATTCACGCCCTAGAAGAGACGGCGGCAGTTATACCTCTGGTACCACTACCAATTCTTCTCGAAGTACTAATAGTAGTTATTCTAATGGTCGTAATAGCTCATGGGATTGGTCGTCAAACAACAGCAACCGCACAACCAACTCAAACTCTACCTGGAACAATTCTTCTAGCAACAGTAGTTCTTCTTACAGCAGCGGAAGCTCAGGTGGTGGCGGTGGCGGAGGTCGCTCACGCGGTCCAAGATAATATTAACAAATGATTAACACTCGAAGCCTCGCAGAGTTGTACTTTGTGAGGCTTTTTTACGTTAAATTAGTAACAAAAGTCCGTTTGAATACCGCTATATAATGAGGGGTGTTTTCAATCTAGCTGTCCTTATTGTAAAGAATATGATTTTAAACCGTAAGAATAATATGAAAGATATTCGTAAAGTATTACTTGCGTCTCTGATGATAAATTCAATCAGCGCTAGTTTTGCACAAGATAATAATTATGATGCATTGTCGAGACTCTTTTCTCAAACTGCTCCAAGTGGTTCTGCTAGATTTCAGGCCTTAGGCGGCAGTCACTCGGCATTAGGAGCAGATATTTCGTCCAACTCCAGTAACCCTGCTGGTTTGGGTTTTTATACTCGTTCCGAATTTTCTATTTCTCCTTCTTTTCAAATAAATTCAAACGCTAGTAGTTATATCGATACCAAGAAAACAAATGCCAATACCGACAATTTTAATATAGCAAATATCGGTATTGTGTTTGGAGGACAAGAACCAAGATATAAGGATAGCTGGAGAGGTAGTTGGTCGATTTCTTATAATCGACAAAGCTCGTTGTACAACAAGGTGAGTTTTGCAGGGCGAAATCTTCAAAGTTCACTGATGGATAGTTTTGCAGAGATTACAAACCGTGATATTAAGGATAATGGTTTGTCTTTGCAAGATTTTGAAAATGGTTTACTCAACGATGCGCCTAGTTTTCTTTATCAGTCTGATATGTATTATTGGTCGTTTTTAGTTAATCCCAATGGTACAAGTACAGACCCTTTTGTTGGTGCCGAACAAGGTAAATCCGTAGACCAGCGATATGATTTTCAAGCATCTGGTAGAACCAGCCAATGGACAATTGGTTATGGAGGTACTGCCAATGAAAAGTTCTATATAGGTTTCTCTTTGGGATTACCAAGTTTTAGATATGAAACACAAACCGATTTTAGTGAAAATATTGTAAACTATGATGCGATTCGTTCTTTTGGTCTTTCTAAATATTTAACTACAACTGGACAAGGAATCAACCTAACAGTAGGTACGATCATCAAACCGACTAATAGCCTTCGAATAGGTGCAACAATCACAACGCCGACTTGGTACTCGATAGATGAAACTACTTCTTCAACGCTCAATGTGGATATTGACCCTACTAAAAATGGAGGAATTCGACTTTCTTCGGACGTATTATCGGGAGGAAATACGATTGGAAGTAAATTGGTGTCTTTAGGTTATGGAATTAATACCACTGGCGGTACTTCTTATATTACACGTATCCCAAGATTGTCGACACAACCCGTAAGCTCTAATTATGAATTAAGAACTCCCTTTAAAGCTAGTGGTGGGGTGGCCTATTTCTTCGATAAAAAAGGATTTATTTCAGCTGATGTCGAGTATGTAGCTTACAAGGGTATGAAATTAAGTACCAACATGAATGATGCTTATTTTAAAGGAGACTTGGACTTTTACACAAAATCTATTCAAAATACCTATCGAAATGTGTTGAATGTAAAACTAGGAGGTGAGTACAGAATTGGTTTGTTTGCGGCAAGAGGAGGTATTGCTTATTATCAAAATCCATATAATTCAAACTTTGATAACAATGCAGTAAATCGTGCAATGATGGTTTATTCGGCAGGTGTAGGAGTTAAAACAGGAACGTTCTATGTAGATTTGACAGGAATGTTTGGTAAAACACAACAAGCTTACAATCCTTATGTATTGAACGATTCGTCGTTATATGCAACGGCAATTATGGACCAAAGCTGGACAAGAGGTGTTTTGACTTTTGGAGTTTATTTTTAATAAATATAATTTTCAAAAAAGGGTTTCCAATTCGTTTGGAGACCCTTTTTTGATTTATGACTGTTTTTCACTGATTTCGTCTAACAACCAAAGTAGCTGTTGTACCTCGATATTCCCATCAATTTTGATATCGGCACGCATGTAATAAGGTAAACGTGTTTCGTATCTTTTCTTGATATCCTCAAATAAGGCCTGATTTCCACTACTTTTATTAATCAATGGACGATTGTTGGCATCAGATAATTTGATGCGTTTGAATAAATCCTCTGGCTGTACGTTGAGAAAAACACTTGTACCATTCGCCTTAATAAAATCCATATTATCAAAAAAGCAGGGTACACCACCGCCTGTAGCAATAACCAGTTTTTGATTAGGAGAAAATTGTTTCAAGATTTTACTTTCTATTTCCCTAAAATAATTTTCTCCGTTCCATTTAAAAATCTCAGGAATAGTCTGATTTTCATGTCGTTCGATTAGCTCGTCCATATCAACAAATTTGTATCCTATGGCTTTGGCTAATTGTCTTCCAAGCGTACTTTTGCCTGAAGAGGGCATTCCTACTAAAAAAATATTTTTCATTTTGGTTAACATCAAATGGCCTTTTCAGACTATTGCAATTTTGCTAAAACTTCCTCTTTATCAGGTGTAGCCTTGTTAGACCACTTGCCTTTGACAGTACCATCTTGTAATAACCAAATAACAGGATTGGCACGTGCAATGGTTTTTAAAACCTTTACATCAGCATTTAACACTACAACATCTAATTGATTTTGCTTGATAAAGTTTTGTGCAGCAGCATCTGTCGACGCAGTTACAAACCACACAGTAATATCTGAGCCTTTTAGTCCTTGAATCAATTGTTTGATTTCTTCGATATGTCCTAGATTAGCTTTTTCAACAAATGGGCTTACAATCATCAATTTTTTTCCAACAAAACTCTCTGCTTTATAATCAACAGAATCACCTGTTCTGTAAAGGTTGTAATCTGTAATTTTGGCTTTTGCAGCATCCTCATTCAACTGAATCATCTGTTTGTATTTCCAAGTTGTATCCGTTGGATACTCCATAAACTCTTGCTCCTTACCATCTTTTTCCATGATATATTTGAACTTAGGCGCTTCAGCAGGCTTCATGTTATTCTGAATATTTTCTCCGACAGCATAAGGTAAACCGTCGTTTACAGGCAAATAATTAACTGCATACGTTCCAAGCGCCAGACAAAATACTAAGGATGCAGCTACCGCCCAACCTGTTTTTTTGTCAGCAAAAATATGACGTTGCCATAGAATGATTAAAATAAAGAACATCAAAACCATATCCTTGATAAATGAAGTCCAAGGTTTGAGTTTGATTGCTTCTCCGAAACACCCACAGTCGGTAACCTTGTTGAAATAAGCTGAATAAAAGGTCAAAAAGCCAAAGAAAATTACTGTAGCAAGTAAAATCCATGAGGCACTTTTGAGTTTATACTGAACCAGTAAGCATACACCCAAAACTAACTCTAGCGTACACAAAAAGATAGATACATACAAGGCTAAAGGTACCCAGAAATGCCAAAATCCAGCCATCCAAGGAAAATCTGTGGCAAATACATCGAAGTATTCCTCCAACTTGATTTCGGTACCGATAGGGTCATTGAGTTTGATAAGTCCTGAAAAAATAAATATTACTCCAACAAAGATTCGGGAAAAGTGTGCGATGAATTTCATGATAGATAAAAAGGGGATTCTTGTATATATTAGGGCTAAATGGTGAAATGTTAGTTTGGATATAAAACCTTGACAACAAGCCCAAATAGGGCATAGTTGAAAGTATAGCTAAATATACAAGTATTCAACCAAAATACATTTCAAATATTTTTAAGATGAAAGAACAAAATTAAGCTAGGTCATTACAAAAAACTGTTAATGAACTGTTAAAATAGAAATGAAAATGGGATTATTATAGAATTTTAAATAGGCAATTAGGGTTGTACGAAGAATTCTAAAACTGTCTATTTCGGATATCGGATGTTGGATTTCGGAAGTTTAATTTTTTTTGTTTTGTAAAAAATTGAGGTATTTTACTTTATTTCCGAAATCAGAAATCCCAAATCCGCAATTATTGGAAATCCTTCGTACAGCACTAATAGGCAATGGTTAACAGTCTTGTTTTTGTACAAATATTAAAATCACTTTCAAATTATCCAATCTTCACATTTTCAAAATTACAGAAACCATTATTGCTGTTGTTGCTGTTGCTGAGCCATACCCATTTGGATAAGGCAAAAAACGGCATAGTTCAACATATCCTGATAGTTGGCTTCAACACCTTCAGATACCAATGTATGTCCTTGATTATCTTCGATTTGTTTAGTTCTAAAGATTTTCATCAAGATTAAATCTGTCATTGAACTTACACGCATCTCACGCCAAGCCTCACCATAATCATGGTTTTTATTCAATAATAAATTCAAAGTTTTACTCACTTGCTCGTCGTACAAATCGCCTAATTCTTGCTCAGAAAATTCCATTTGGCTAGAACCTTCCAATTGCTTTTGAATCATGGCAATAATGCAGTAATTGATGATACCAATAAATTCGCCTTCGATACCGTCATCAATTTTCTGAACACCTTTTTCTTGAATAGAACGAATACGTTGTGCTTTAATAAAAATCTGATCAGTCAGACTTGGCAAGCGAAGAATACGCCAAGAAGTGCCATAATCTTTATTTTTTTTCTGGAAAAGCTCTCTACAAATCGCAATTATTTGACGATACTCAAATTCGGTTTTTGTCATTTTGGGGAAATCTGTTGCTAAATATTTTTCATTTAATGAATCTCAGCAGGATACAGATAGGTTATCTATGTTTAACTTTTTATGCAAAAATACCGCATTCTGTTAAAAATTCTAACAATATTCTTTGAATCAGTCTTAGAATCTAGTTTAAGGATATCATTGTGTGGCAAGTTTAGAATTGCTTTTATCTTTGCAAAATTAAATTTATAGATTCTTATGACTACTCTAATTAATTGCCGTAGCAAACTTATTGACCTTGCTCATCCTCAAGTCATGGGGATTTTGAATATTACCCCTGATTCTTTTTTTGAAAGAAGTCGTGTACATACCGAAACAGAAATATTGAATCAGGCAGAAAAAATGTTGTCTGCTGGAGCTACCTTTCTGGATTTAGGGGGGCATTCGACTCGCCCTGGCGCAATGCCTGTATCGGAGGAGGAGGAAATCAAAAGAGTGTTGCCAGCCACAGAAATTATCCTCAAACATTTTCCCGAAGCATTAATCTCAATTGATACCTTTCGTTCTGAGGTGGCCAAAGCTTGTGTAGAAGCTGGTGCCGTAATGGTCAATGATGTTTCAGGCGGTTTGTTGGACGATAAAATGTATGAAACCGTAGCAAGTTTTGGTGATGTGCCTTATATCCTCATGCACATGCGTGGAACTATCGAAACTATGACGCAATTGACGCAGTATGATAACTTGGTATTGGATGTTTTGGATGAATTACAACTTAAAGTAGCTCAGTTAAGAAGTTTCAACCAACGTGATATAATCATAGATTTAGGATTTGGTTTTGCCAAAAATCTTGACCAAAATTATGAATTACTCAATCACTTACCCGATTTTAAAGTGATGAATTTACCGATGTTAGTTGGTGTTTCAAGAAAATCTATGATTTGGCGAAAATTAGATATTTTGGCTTCAGAAGCGCTCAACGGCACTACTGCGCTCAACGCTGTCGCTTTGATGAAGGGCGCCAATATCCTGAGAGTTCACGACGTAAAAGAAGCAATGGAGACCATTAGTTTGATTAAAGCTGTAAATGCGAGGTAAGTTAGTGAGCAAAATAAAATCTAATTTTTCTGTTTTAGGCACTAGGCAACAGGCACAAGGCAAAGAGTGTTAAAATATTTTTAAAAATCACAGACATACTTTTTTCCAAAGCCCACCGTCGAAAGCCGTTACCTGAAAGCACAAAGCACAATCTTAAATTTTATTTTGCCCACTAACTTAGGTTAATGGGCAAAGTA
>NZ_JBMLSD010000095.1:0-4447 GCF_049240685.1 Flectobacillus sp. | reverse complement strand
AAACTGTTTTTAAACATTCATTGAAAAAGTCTAAATACCTTTTCTCTTTTTGTCCTGTAATTAGTATCAAAAGATTAAATCAATACTACCTTCCATAACGGTTACACACTACTTTTCATCTATAATAATCAAAGTTTTTCTTCCCTTAATGATATAAATCAACTTAACTATTGACTCCCATCAAGAACAAGCTAGAGGGATTAGGATATTTTTGATTGAAGGCTATGAAAAAAACTAAACACTGATGCCTAAACCCTAATTCCTCAATAGGCTATTTCACCATAAAAAACTAATACTATGTCAAAATCAGAACACCATTTTATGACGCACAAAAACTCACGTTGGCATGAGTTGAAATATGTATTGAAAGTATTAGCAGAATTTGTTCGAGGTTTTCGGGTACTGCATTTTGTGGGGCCATGTGCAACTGTATTTGGCTCAGCTCGTTTGCAAGAAGGTACACATTATTATGAACAGGCTCGTAAAATTGGTGCCATGCTTGCCAATATGGGTTTTACCGTTATGACTGGCGGAGGCGGTGGTATCATGGAAGCTGCCAATCGCGGCGCTAAAGAAGCAGGAGGTTTGTCGGTTGGATGTAATATTATTTTGCCGCACGAGCAAGCCCCAAATCCTTATCTGGATAAGGTTGTTGAATTTGATTTTTTCTTTGTTCGAAAAGTTCTTCTAAGTAAATATTCCTATTGCTTTGTTGTCATGCCAGGAGGTTTTGGAACACTCGACGAAATGTTTGAGGCAATTACTTTGATTCAAACCAAAAAAATGAGTCCATTTCCGATTGTGCTATTTGGAAAAGAATTTTACCAAAAACTCTATGAACAATTGTTAGACATGGAAAAGGCAGGAACCATATCACCAGAAGATTTATCCCTTTTTTTAATTACTGATTCCTTAGCAGAAGCCCGCATGCATATTCAGAAGAATGCAGTGGAGGCGTTTGGCTTAAATGACTACCAAAACCTAACACCATGGAGATTATTGCTTGAAAAAAGGGTTAATCGCAAAATAAATACTGACATTAAGCAGAGAACATCCTAACGAGCCTCATTCGACATCCCAGCGCTTATGAACAATTTTGTAACAACAAAATGACAATAGCCATGAAAACAGTTATAGTACCAACCGACTTTAGTCGTACCGCGCACAAAGCCTTACAATTTGCTATCACAGTGGCGCAAAACCTAAACCTTGATTTGGTCTTGTTACATGTATTCAATCTTTCGGGTTCATTGCCTTATGAATCGCCCTCACAAATTGAACAAGAAATCCGTGAGGCACAAAAGGCTTCAGATAAGCAATTAGCTGCTGTAAAAGAGCAATACCTTCATGATTTTAGTAACGATATCAAAATATTAAGTGTTTATGGGGTAATCTCAGAGGTAATTGAACAAGTAGCCACTCAAGCAAAGGCCGAATTTATTGTAATGGGTACACGTGGAGCCAAAGATTTGTGGAGTAACATCATGGGAAGCAATGCCTTTCAGGTAGTTAAAAATGCCAGTTGCCCCGTATTTGTCATTCCTGAAAAAGCAAGTATTCAGGATATGAAAAGTATTATTTATGCCTCTGACTATACCAACGATGAGGTACAGGTAGTGCGGAGTATCGTCGATATTGCCCAAAGTTTTAAGGCAAAAACAAAAGTTGTCCATATCCATGATGTCGAAGAGCCAAGTATTTCGGAAGATGAGACTTTAAGCGATTGGTTACTTTCTTTTTTTGAAAATGAAAAACTAGAAAGTCACGTAGCCTTAGGCAGCAATACAATAGAAGGCATCGAAAACTACTTAAAAAATAATGAGGCAGACTTGTTGGTCCTTGCCATGAAAAATCGAGATTTTTTTGAAAACATTTTTCACACCAGTGTTACCAAACACTTCATTCAGCACTTCAATATGCCTCTTTTAGTGCTCCCCAAATAGTATTTTCTTATTTGATTCCTTACTTTGCTTTTATAAATTCTATAGCTCATTTTGGCATATTTGTCAGAATGAGCTTTTATTTTGTCGAATAAGATATCTATCTATACGTTTCAACGGTACAAGCCCTCTTGTTTGGTTGAAGGTTTTTTCTTTTCTTTGAGTATGGAAAAAAATCAACAACTAAAGAAAGAAATAGGATTGCTAGATGCCAGTATGATTGTGATTGGCTCTATGATTGGTTCGGGGATTTTCATCGTTTCAGCAGATGTAACTCGTAACCTTGGCTCACCCGGATACCTCCTCCTCACTTGGATTATTACAGGTATCATTACACTGATTTCTGCCTTATCGTATGGCGAACTCGCAGGTATGATGCCCAACGCAGGCGGACAGTACGTCTATCTCCGTGAGGCTTACAACCCTTTGGTAGGGTTTCTATTTGGCTGGACAACCTTCTTGGTAATCGAAACGGGTACGATTGCCGCAGTGGCAGTGGCTTTTGCCAAATATACTGGCGTACTCCTCCCCGACCTCATCAACGACCAAGCATTTTTAGGCTTCTTTAGCACTCAACAATTTTTGGCCATTGCACTAATTGCATTTCTTACGTTTATTAACTTAAAGGGCGTTAAAAATGCCAAATTTGTTCAACTTATTTTCACTGTAACCAAAATCGGCGCTTTACTTGGTTTGGCTGTCGTGGGTATAATCGTAGGACTTAATCCAGACAAAGGTGTATGGGCTATCAATGCTATCGACTTTTGGAGTCCTGTCAAAATTATTTGGGAAAATGGTAAAATTATGGATTATGAATACCTTTCGGGTATTGGACTTTGGTCGGCTGTAGGTTTAGCGTTGATTGGTCCGTTATTTTCATCATCAGCTTGGAACAACGTTACTTATATCGCTGGCGAAATGAAAAATCCGAAGAGAGATATTCCGCTCTCCCTACTGTATGGAACCTTGACGGTAAGTGCTTTATATATCTTGGCCAATGTAGCTTACCTAATGTTGCTACCCGTGCAAGGTCATCCAAACGCTCCTGATACCCTTTCGAGAGGTATTATGTTTGCGACCAACGACCGTGTAGGTACGGCTGCTGCCGAAATGATTTTTGGTAATCCTGCGGCTATTATCATGGCAGTTTTTATCATGATTTCTACCTTTGGATGTAACAATGGTATTATTCTTTCGGGTGCTCGTGTATATTATGCGATGGCCAAAAACGGTTTGTTTTTCAAGAAAGCAGGAGAAGTAAATAAAAATGGCGTTCCAGGATTTTCGTTGATTATACAAGGTGCATGGGCTTCATTTTTATGTTTGTCTGGCACGTATGGCGATTTATTAGATTACACCGTATTCTCAATTTTGGTGTTTTATATCTTAACCATTGGTGGTGTTTTTATTCTCAGAAAAAAACAACCAGATACACCACGCCCGTACAAAGCCTTTGGTTATCCTATTATTCCAGCCATTTACTTAGTTTTTGCTGCTGGCCTTTGCATTAACTTATTGATTTACAAGCCTATTCCTTCTTGGGCTGGGGTTGGCATTGTAGCCTTGGGTATTCCTGTTTTTTATATCTGGAAAAAGATGGAAAAGAAAACAGAGGAATAGTGATTTTTTTCAGAAGAAAATTTAAGCGCCCTAAGTATGACAAAATACCGTTGATTCTGTGATTTGTGATACTTAGGGCACTTTTCTTATGGCTAAAAACATCATTCTCCTTAGCCATAAACCCTCGAGGGATACTATCTTTGTAGCCAAACCAAACATATTTCCATTGCCCCAATGTCTCAAGTCCAATTATGCCCTTGCGGTTCACAAAAAGCGTATTCTGAATGTTGCGAGCCTTTTATTGAAGGAAAAGAAATAGCCTCAACGGCAGAACAGTTGATGCGTTCAAGATATACCGCCTACCATAAAGTAAAGGTTGAGTATCTTCTTCAAACGACGCATCCAAGCCGCAGAAATGATTTTGCTCCAACATCTATTCGTGAATGGGCTACCGAAAATGAGTGGACTCAACTTCAAGTACTTTCTACTAATAATGGGAAAGTTACTGATACTCAAGGCGAAGTGGAATTTAGAGCTTCGTTTAAAGATGCTGACGGGTTTGCTCGTACGCATTACGAATATTCAAGTTTTGTAAAAGAACAAAATCGTTGGTATTATGTCTCAGGAAAATTCCAACCGCCAGCTAATCAAAAAATTGACAGAAACGCCCCTTGTCCTTGTGGAAGTGGCAAGAAATACAAAAAATGCTGTGGGAAGTAGGAAGTAGTGCTGAATTATGAGTTGAGAATTGTGAATCTGAATTTTTAATTCAGAACAAGTTCCTAGTTCAAGACTTAGTCTTGGACTTACTTTTTTCAACAGTTTAAAACTGTTTTTACAAAAATCAATGACAAAGTCCACACATCTGAATGCCCATTAGCCGTTTTGTCCAGTAATGAGATTTTTGTCTGATTAAGCTTTTGGCAAAATATTCCCACTCTTTTCTC
>NZ_JBMLSD010000094.1:0-2276 GCF_049240685.1 Flectobacillus sp. | reverse complement strand
ATTTTGTCCAGTAATCAGTAATAAAATTTCACAAATCACTTAAAGAAAAAGTGCCATTACTTCATCCGAAACTAATTTCTTATCAAAGGCTTGTCCCAATAAAACGGTTTCTTGTAATTCGTTTTTTGACATTGGAAAAATATAAACAGAATCGGTTTTTTCGTCTATCAATTCCTCAATTTGTAATTGAAGACTATCTTTCATATTACGGTCTATTGTACCCAGAAATACCGAAAACTGTACTCTGTATAAACCCGATTGCTTACATATTTTGGCCACCTTGGTTCTTGCTTTATCATTTTTTATGTCATACAATACCCATGCAATCATACCTCAATATATTTCGAATTACGATTCTTGATTCCTAAATACTTTCTTACAAATACAACGTTTCGCTGGTATCTTTGGTCTTCTCTATCAATTGATTAGCGTAAGCATGCGCCTCTTGCTGAATGATATTTGCCCTAGTTTGGTTTCGATTTTTATACCGAATACTGTCTTCTTCCAAATAGTCATTGAGGGCTTTAATCAACAACTCCTTTCCTTCTTTATTCAGCGTAACACCGTTGGTGATTTCGTCGAGGTGTGCTTTATTTACTTTTTTTGCCGTAAACAATCTAAATACTGGCACTTCAACAAATATTCTGAATGGCTCTATAAAATCAAAAACCATCGATTTCTGGTTATAGTCGTCACGATGCAAATATCCAACGTAGGGGTCTAAACCTGCCAAAATCAGCGCTTTTTCTACTCTCGTATAAAGTATACCGTAAGCATAATTCAAAAAAGCATTGTAGGCATCTTTGGCTGGTCTGCTACTCCTCCCGTTAAATTGATAGGATGAAGGCAATACATAATTGATGGTTTCAAAATACAATCGTCCTGCTGTGCCTTCTAAACCTCGGATGGTTTCGGCAAAGTCTTGTACCGTATTCCCTTCCAATTTTCCGACCGAAACTATCAGGTTTTGAATTCGCTCAATCTTATCGTCCAAATACTCTGCCATTTGCGGACGATGTTTTTTTAAGTCTTTGATAAACTCTAACTGATGCGTCATTTTCTCCGAAATCCAATTTTTGGTAGCCTTTACGCCTTCTTCGTTGATACTAGCTTGCAGTTGTTGTTTACGGATTTTGGTAGTACTTCCCAACTTTGAATGCCAAACTCTTCCTAAAGGATAGCCATCCGACCGAGCAAAAATAATATCAATATTATTGTACAAAGCCAGCCGCACAGCCTCGGTACTCAAAGAGGCCGAAGTTGCCAGCACAAACGAACTAACTTTGTGGGCAGCCAAAGTTTTTTTGATAGGTTCTCCATCTTTTACAGGAATTTTCACCTCAAACATATCATCTTTGATATGCAGATAGGTTCCAAAAGTGTTTAGATATACTTGCATCGTTTATGATTGAATAGATGGCATCGGATAATGAATATCTTCATAAGCTTTTACGAAAGCTAAAGCTAGTTTTAATTGTTCGCCCTCTGGACTTGTCGGAATAGGGGATTGGTCAAACTGCTTATCAATCCAAGCCAGCATTGACTCATATTCTTCTTCGGTTTCAATCGTTTGGATAGTCATAGTTGTCATTTCTGTAATAAAATCACCTATTTATATAGCTTCCAACGTTCCAAACCCTCTTGCCACCGATTTTCCAATCCCAATAAACGAAGGCAACACGGCATTACTCACAAAATCAGCTTGGAAGGCAATCATGGATTTATCCTTAAACTTGGTTTCTTTCTCATACACATTTTGCAACATGCCCATTACCTGACCATTTACCCAATAATTCATGGCTTTGAAATAGCTCAGAATATTATTTTGGAGCAAAGTATTCAACTGTTTTTGCTGTTCAGCAGCAGAATTATGAAGGTATTTTTGATGATTTTCTTGATTCAGAGCCATCCAAAGAGTTTGGAAACGGTAGGAATGGAGTTCGTTCGAAAGACCAATTTCTAGCGTTTTTGATTCGATATTTTTTTGGTTAATCAAGTACGTTTTATCCTCAATTTGGAGGGTTTTTATTTTCAAAAAAAGATTAATCAACAAATCTGCCCCTTCGTTTAGTCCAACCAAAGTAGGAATGCGATTAATGACTTTATACTGCACCAAGGGATAACGGTACGCCGACTCGCCCGACTCCAAATGGTTATGGAGCAAAGGCGAAAATTCTTGAAAAATATTCCCAAAATAGCCCCGTAATTTATGAGCATCACGAGTAGCCAATTGTATCTCAGGAAAACGTATGATGGTTTGATGGATGGTTTGCATG
>NZ_JBMLSD010000093.1:0-3098 GCF_049240685.1 Flectobacillus sp. | reverse complement strand
AAAACTAAAAGTCCCACTCCTCGGAGTGGGACTGATATCTTAAAAACTAAAACTAACATTTGCCATTAATCTTCTTGGCATTTGTAGCTCGATGGTGGTCCAGCCGCTGAAGTATTGTTTGTTGGTAAGGTTGTCGAGTTTTAATCCTAAACGCATTTTTGAAATACTATAAAACACTGAAGCGTTCAGCACTGTATAACTTGGTAGCGTGAATACGCCCGTTACCGAATTGTTAGTAATAAGGTTTTCGCTTGCGTAATTTCCTCCCAAGCCAAATCCTAAACCTTTGGCTTTACCTTGAAGAAGTGTGTAGCTAGCCCAAAAGTTAGCTAAATCCGCAGGACCTGCACTTACTGGACGACGGTTGAGTAAACTTTCGGCAACTTTTGTTTGCTTGCTATCATTATGCGAATATCCGAAAATGAGGTTCAATCCTGCAATCGGGTTAGCAATCAAGTCAAATTCGATACCTTTACTAATCTGAGTTCCGTCTTGAACGGTGATGTTATAGGTTTTTCCATCACGAACTACTACGTCTGCACGTGTCATATTGTTGACGGTTATGTCGTAATAACTAGCAGTAAAATTGATTCTGTTTTGCCATAAATCTACCTTGATACCTCCTTCAAATTGGTTAGCCTGTTGAGGCTTGAATGTTCCGCTAATATCGGCCAATGGTTGTGTTACAGGTGCTACATTTCTGAAACCATTCATATAGTTACCAAATACTGCAACTTTATCTTTGATTACTTGATAAACAACCCCTAGTTTTGGCGAAAAGGCATCTTGGTTATAATTACCAGAGGTTACGCCTGTCGCAAAGTTGGTAGTGCCAACGGTTTCGAAGTGGTCATAACGCAAGCTTGCCATTACCATCAATTGCTCGGTAAGATTGAATACATCCGAGGCATAAATGCCATAGGTATTGCTTACGGCCTTTGTTTTGGTTGGAGCAGTGTTGGCTGCAATTTTGGCATCCAGGGCTTGTCTAGTCAACAAAGGATAACGCGGGTCGTTGCTTCTACTGGTATTTACCTGATCGAAAAGTATGTATGCGGTGTTGTTGTTTAGCGCCACTTGTTGTAAATAATCAAATCCGAATAGGAATCTATTTCTGATTTTCCCGATATTAAAATCACCAATAAAGTTTTGTTGTAAATTGGTTGTGGTAACCGTCGAGGTCAAGTCTGCAATGTATCTGCTCACCAAGGTATCATTGGTTGCTTGCAAATACATAATGTACGAATAATACCCGTCTGATTCTCTTACACTTTTGGCGATATTGGTTTGAGATGTCCATTTGTCAGAAATTTTATAATTCGCCTGACCGAAGATATTTAGCGTGTTGTTGGTAATGGTAATATCATTGCTTGTATAAGAACGGTTGTAGTCAAATTGTAATTCACTAGGGTTGGTAGCAATCAGTTTTCGAGAACGATTTAAGAAAATCATTAATGGATTAGTACCAGTTTGAGTCATATACTCGGCCGTTATATTGACATTTAGTTTGTCATTTACTTTATAGCTAAAGCTTGGTGCTACAAAAGTACTTTTTCTAAATCCAGCGTCTTGAAAACTTCCTTGATATTGGTGCGAACCATTCACACGCATCAAAAGCTTGTTTTCTTTATCGAGTGGCGTATTGACATCCAAACTGAGTCTGCTCAAATCATAACCACCAATCGAATAGGATACCTCACCTCCAAAAGTTTCGTAAGGTTTTTTTGTTACAATATTCAATAGTCCGCCAAACGAAATTAAACTACTCCCAAAAAGCGTTCCTGAAGGTCCTTTAATACTCTCGATACGTTCGATGTTTGCGGGGTCAATACCACCGTTGGTTTGTCCTGCTACGCCGTTTACCATGGTTGGCTGTACTGCAAATCCGCGCATAGAAAAGTATCCTGCACCATCGCCACCACGACCCGTTGCCGACCATAGACGATTGACACCTGGGGCATTTTTCAAGGCATCATCAAAGCTTACAATCATTTGTTCTTTCAAAAGCTCTTTACCGATGCTGTTGTAAACCTGTGGATTTTCTAAGTTTTTCAATGGCATTCTGGCAATGTAATCTGTCTCTTTTTGAGCAAATTTGTTCACTCCTCCCGACACAATTACCTCGTCTAATTGCTCAGCGCTTTCTTTTAGAGTAAAGTTTAGTTTAGCATGTTGACCAGCTTTTAAGTCTACTTTTTGCTCTTGTGTCTCCAAACCAATCAAACTTAATTTCAAGGTATATTTTCCTGGTTTAATACGCTCAATACTATACGTACCACTGGCATCTGTTAAAGTACCACGGTTGATTTCAATGAGTTGTACACTTACATACGTTGCTGGCTTTCCGTCAGAAGTTTTGATATTTCCACTGAGTTTTGCTCGCTCATTTTGGGCAAAACACTGCCCAAGGCTTAGGATTCCTAAGACCAAAAAATTTAAAATTACTTTCATTGTTTTATAAAATTAGTGAGTGACAGTTTCTGTCAAAATTTGCTTTTTGCTTGATGTTTCCTTGTTCTTTTTTCGACGACCCCACCAAATGAGGAATCCGCTTATGGGTAAACTCGCACAGATAAGACTCACCACAAAAGCCAATATCTTGGACCATATCCCAAAAATTGACCCTACATGGATATCATAGTTGGCAGCGATTGCTTTTTCTCCAAGGTTTTTATCTTGGTGCTTATGTACATACAAGAGTTTACCAGAATTTTCGTCGAAAAAAAGATTATGATTTTTATGGTAGGAGTAGGATAATTCTTTTACAAAAACCGATAAATTTTCATGTTTATGGTCGTCTAAGTGTTCTTGTCCCAAGTCGATGCGATAGCCGTAGGCATTAGGGAATCGTTGTTCTACTTGTTTCGATATTTTGTCGATTGTTTGAGCGTTTCTTTGCTCAATTGGTGCCGAAGTTTTGTAATTTGAGAAGTCTGGATACTTAGTTTGTCCTCCTGAAAACGTAAAATAGATTAAGGCTTTTACTGCAAAAAAAGAATAAAAAATGCCTGTCATCGCAATTATTAAAGCAAAAAAGGAAGAATAAAATCCTAGGACATTGTGTAAATCATAATTTTTGCGACGCCAGTTTTTTACAT
>NZ_JBMLSD010000092.1:0-2929 GCF_049240685.1 Flectobacillus sp. | reverse complement strand
ATCCCCCTCCTCCAATCAAAATACCCTTTAATAGCCATGACGAGCAATAGCGCATACAGAATACTCGTTCCGTGTAAATCCTTGACGTAGTACATGCCTATATACACCAAGTTGGCTACAATCCACAAAATCCAATTTTCTAGATATTTTTTGCCAATCATCCATGAAGCAATCAAACTAATGGCTGTCAAACTCGAATCTAAATAGGGTAAACTAGCATCAGTTTGGGCATGCAAATACCCTGACACACCCGTAAATGCAATACCTGCTGCCAGACAAATAGGAATATATTTTTTAGGCATTTTGCTTACAGGAAGCTCGGTTTTATTAGCGCCACCATAAAGCCATTGATACCAACCATAAACGCCCAGAATGATAAACACGATTTGTAACTCCATATCAGAATAGAGCTTGCTCTGGAAATAGACTACTCCATACACAGATGAGCTTACAATCGCCCAAAACCAACTCCAGATATTTTGTCGGATATTCAACCAGACATATATCAAGGAGGTCACAATACCAAAAACTTCTATCCAATTGGTTTGGACATAATCTGTAAGAAAATCAAACATGTTTTAACAAATGGGTTAAGCTTTCAATTGTGGATTGCTGATGTTGGATTTCGGAAGTATAATCTTCGATTTTTTGTAAAAGGTATTTTACTTTATTTCCGAAATTAGCAATCCCAAATCTGAAATTGTTGAAAATCAATTCACAACTCATCCTTTACAGCTTTGGGCTGTCCTTGCGTAAATGAGGAGGTTTGCTGAAGTACTTGCACAAATGCGTTAGCTTACACTCTTCACATTTGGGTGAGCGTGCAATGCAGACATAACGCCCATGCAAAATCAACCAATGGTGAGCTTTGGGTACTAAATCCTCAGGAATATGTTTGATGAGCTCTTTTTCTACTGCCAAAGGTGTTGTAGCAGTTTTGGCTACCAAGCCCAAACGATGTGATACTCTGAATACGTGCGTATCGACCGCCATGGCTGGTTGATTAAAAATCACCGAAACAATCACATTGGCTGTCTTACGCCCCACGCCAGGAAGGGTTTGAAGTTCTTCGATGGTACTAGGCACTTCTGAGCTGAAGTTATCAACAAGCTTTTGCCCTAAACCAATCAAATGCTTGGCTTTATTGTTAGGATAGGAAATCGAGCGGATGTAATAAAATACCTCTTCGAAAGTGGCGCTGGCTAAGGACTCAGGCGTAGGAAAGCGCTCGAACAAGGCAGGCGTCACCATATTGACTCGCTTGTCGGTACATTGAGCGGATAATACTACAGCCACCAATAATTCAAAAGGAGTGGTATAATGTAATTCGGTTTCGGCTACAGGAAAATTGTGAAGGAAGTAATCTATCAGTAAACGATAACGTTCTTTTTTGAGCATAACAAAATCTGGATTAACGAGATTATATAGGAGACCTGTGTGACAAGTTCCAAAAATCAAAAATAAGGATAAATAGCCAGATTTTTTAGTTACAGAGACACAATAAGATATAATCAGAAGTTGGTAGATAACTTCTAAAAAATAAAGCAAATAGAAACTTACTCAAGTCTATTGAAGACTTGAGTAAAACAAAAAAACATCAAACCTGAGCCTAAAACTAGGCGGAGGTTTGATGTTTTGAGTCAAAATTACGAGAATACGCTAATATGTTGTCGACCGTTCTAGAGGATGGTTCACGATAACTAGCATCTAAACCGATTTTAAGATCCACTAAATCCAAATAAAATTCTAGCATTTCGGTATCGTGTACCAATGCATCTTGGATTAATAGGTTTTCTTCTTCTGAAGTTTCCTCGTAAACGTAACGAATTACGTCATTCTGCGTAAAGGTTTGTATCATAGCTCGGAGAATTTTTACTCATCATTTTGCGTAGATTTATCAACGCATAACGCATTCTCCCCAATGCCGTATTGATACTAACGCCAGTGGCGTCGGCAATTTCTTGAAAACTCATGTCTTCATAATGACGCATAACGAGTACTTCGCGCTGCGAATCAGGAAGACGTTTAATCAAATCTCTAAGATGGTTGTGTGTTTCATTTTTGATTTGCATTTCCTCGATAGAGTCTTCTGCAAAATCAAGTGTATTGAATACACTACTACCATCTTCGAATACGATATTGGGATAGCGTTTTTCTCGACGGAAATTATCTATAGCCATGTTATGGGCAATTCTAAGTACCCATGGCAAAAATTTACCTTCATCGTTATACTTGCCAGAGCGAAGTACATCTACTGCTTTCACAAAAGTATCTTGCAATAAGTCTTCTGCTACGTAAGTATCTTTTACGATTAAATAAATTGTTGTATAAACTTTTGATTTGTATCTGCGAACAAGTGTTTCGAAGGCATGTTCGTCACCATTTTGAATATAGCGTGATACTAGCTCACTGTCGTTAACATGGATTCTTTCCATCTTGATAAATCTATTTGGTTAACGTAAAGCTTTATATCATATTGCTTCTCCTATATTGTTTTTTTAGTGACTACTCTAATTAAAAATGAAGTATGCTTGATTGGTTGACTCAAAGATAGTAGTTGTTATATTAATTCCAAAAAAATTACAAGCAAATTTAACTTTCGTTAACAAATATTAACAGCCTTTTCTTCGTTATAAGAGAATGTACTTACTCAAAATGGCTATTTCTACCTAATAAATACCTAGTAATTTCCTGAAATCTCCAAATTTATTGTTAATCTACTTTATATACGGATAACAATATAATTTGGATTTTTACCGTCTTTGGTTTCAAAAATACTCAAAACTCAGGCAAATGCAAGAAGTTTATACACAGAATTGATTAAATGGTCTCAATATACAAACTGAAACACAATAATTAGACCAAACTTGAAAAGTGCGATTGGGAGTTAGTAGGCTAAATAAAAATCAACTATATGGCTGTCGGCTTT
>NZ_JBMLSD010000091.1:0-3075 GCF_049240685.1 Flectobacillus sp. | reverse complement strand
AAAAATATATCTATGGTTACTAAAAAACACTTAAACACTCTGTGCCTTGTGCCTGTTGCCTAGTGCCTTCTATAAAAAACTTAAATCTAATTCTGCCACCACAAATACAAAAAGAGGATTACCCAGAGAATATCTACAAAATGCCAATAAAATACAATTAGATTGACTTTGAGCTGATTTGGAGGGTTTACCGAATACACAAAAGATTCTACATAAGAGAGCCTTTTGAGTGATTCAATAAAGATTTTTATTAAAAAAATCAATCCTACAACTATATGGAGAATATGTAGTCCAGAAATCATGATAATGAATCCTCGCGAGGTGCGAATCGCCGAGTTGGCATTGAGTTCAAACAGTTCCTTCCAGCCAAACAATTGCATAATAATAAAGCAAATACCTAAAGTAAGTGTAGTCCCCATATAAAACCGATAGCTCTTGAAATGATGCTTATCGAAACTCCATTCGGCAAGATACAGCGTTAGGCTACTAATAAGCATTAATAAAGTACTTGCCCAAAAAATTTCGGGTAAAATCAGTTTGCCAAAACCAGCTTCGGGTCTGTTCAATATGGTATAGAATACCAATAAGCCCAAAAACAATAAGCCACTTCCAAACATGGCCAACTGTAGCATAAACTTAAAAGGTTCTTTGCGTTGCATAATTTTAAATTGAAGAAAGGCAATCTCTTTTATTTATTCTAAAATCCCTTGCCAAACCATATAATCTTTAAATGCTTGTTCTATTGTTGGAGTACTTTCAAAAATACCAAATACTGTCGAGCCCGACCCTGTCATACTGGCATATACCGCACCTAGTTCATAAAGCGTATCTTTAATTTCTTGAATTACAGGATATTTTGGCGCCAGACTCGTTTCAAAATCATTCAAAATAGTATTCTTCCAAGTCGCTAATGGATGCGATAAGGCTATTGGTAAATCAACATTGGCTGGCTTGGGCTTGATAGAACCGTAAGCTTCGGCCGTTGAAATATGAATATTGGGGTTGACCAATACAATATATTTTCCTTTTAGAGAAACAGCTATTTCATCAAATTGGTCGCCTTTTCCGAAACAATATTTTGGATTATTTTCAATAAAAAAAGCGCAATCACTCCCCAACTGACTCGCATACGCCTGCATGGCTTTATCGTCTAATCCTAAATCAAATAACGAGTTGAGTGATTTAATCGTAAAAGCACAGTCTGCCGACCCTCCCCCCAAACCTGCTCCAATTGGCACAACTTTGTGTAAATGAATACGCACAGGAGGCATTTCAGGAAAATCTTTTTTGAGCAAATGATAGGCTTTCAAACAAAGGTTTTGACTAGCATCACCAGGAATATCGATACCTGTACTCTCAAAACTCAAAGTCTCTGCTGGTAATATCTCTAGCGCATCGCTCCAACCCACAGGATAAAAACATGAACTTAAATTATGGAATCCATCAGCACGTTTCTCGGTGATATAAAGTCCTATATTAATCTTGGCGTTGGGAAAAGTTAGCATTTTTAGTAATTATAATACGTTTATGTAGTAGGAAAGATGAAATTAATAGTAAATCTGAAGTAAAATTTGACTATAACTTTTTGATTATGAAAATCTTCAAATAACCAATATACTATTAACTAATGACGTTTTCCTACTTAATTTTTGATACTCGCAAATATACTAGAGGTACAGCGTATATTGTTACACACTAGTTCAAGTCTAAGACTTGGGCTAGTGTGGGGTAAAGTCTAAAAGCTTCAGATCTCTTCTATCCTGTTCGGATAATCAGTAATAATTCCATCTACACCCATCATAATCAAACGACGCATATCTTCTATTTCATTAATCGTCCAAGGCACTACACGAATTCCTTTTTGATGACAAATCTCTATTTTGTTCTCTGTCAAACTTTTAAAGTATGGACTAAAAAAATCAGGTAAGAAACCCAGTTTTTCTAATGAAGGGCGAACGCCCTCATTTGTCACCAAAGCCGAAAGTTGTACTTTAGGATAAACTCCTAAATCCATTTGTTGTTTACAGTATTTCAAAATATTAAAATCAAAACTCTGAACAATAATATGCTCAGGATTGATATTTTTCAAGACTTCAAATACTTTATCACAAAATATATTGACTTCGTGTGGCTGGCTAATCCCATATTCTTTCTCTTCCGATTTGATTTCAATATTATAGCCAAAATCAGGATACTTTTTGCGTTGTGCTTCACAAGCCTCTAACATTTCAGCAAGCAGGGGCTTGTAGGTGGCCATTGGCTTTTGGTCTGGAAACAACCTGTTCCCTCTCTTACCAACATCAAAACTGCGAATTTGTTCATAAGAAAGCTGAAACAAATTGAGGGCTTTCTCCTCCCTTTTACGCACAGCTTCCCCTGTTGGATATGAACAAAAAAGAGAGTTCATGTAAGGCTCGTGCGAAACGACAACATCGAGGTCTTTACTCAGACAAACATCCAGTTCGAGATAGTCGATAGGATATTTTAATGCTTTTATAAAAGCAGGAATAGTATTTTCGGGCAAAAGTCCTCTACAACCTCTATGTCCTTGAAAAATAATAGATTTTATCATGATAAAGAGTAATCTGAGCGATGTCTTTTTGGGAAAATGCAAATTATTAAGTTTATAATTTTCATGAAAGAAATGTTATTCAAAAATACCTTATTTGTTCCAAATTTTTTGTTGAAGGCACAAGGCAACAGGCAAAAGGCAACAGGCAACAGGCACAAGGCAAAGAGTGTTAAAGTTTTTGCCGAATGCCCAAAGCTGAAAGCCGTAAGCTTTATGTATTAAGCCATAAGCAAAAGAATGTGCTTGCCTAATGCCTACGGCTTACAGCCTAGAGCAGGCAAAGGACAAAGAGTGTTAAAGTTTTTGCCGAATGCCCAAAGCTGAAAGCCGTAAGCTTTATGTATTAAGCCATAAGCAAAAGAATGTGCTTGCCTAATGCCTACGGCTTACAGCCTAGAGCAGGCAAAGGACAAAGAGTGTTAAAGTTTTTGCCGAATGCCCAAAGCTTAAAGCCGTAAGCTTTAAGCACAACAATCTAATTTTATTTTGTGTATTAACTTATT
>NZ_JBMLSD010000090.1:0-33529 GCF_049240685.1 Flectobacillus sp. | reverse complement strand
CTTTTGATAAAAGACTATTTCATTCTAATATTCGCCTCAATCGTATTTCTTGTAAGTTAATACGCAAAATTTATTTTAAGCTGTAAGGTAACAGACTTAAGGCTGTAAGCCCTAAGCTTAAAAAAAAGTGTTTTTATGAAATTGTAAAGAGCTTTTGCCTAATGCCTATGGCTTACTACCCAAAGCATCCATGTTAAATCTTATTCTGCACGATTACTTAGGTTAGTGGGCGAAATAGAATTTAATTTTTGTGCCCAAGGCATTCAGGTATCGGCTTTCGGCGGTGGACTTTGGAAAAAAGCATAGCTGTGGTTAATAAAAACATTTTAACACTCTGTGCCTTGTGCCTAAACACATACTTAAATATTATTCTGCTCGATTACTTAAACTGGTATTGGTTTAAATTGCGTACATTCGTTTATTGAATAAATGAACCCAATTTAACACATGACCCACATCGTTCAAAGTAAAGAGACGCTCTATAGTATTTCAAAAAAGTATGGAGTTACCGTCGAACAATTGATTTCACTCAACAATCTGGTTTCTACTAATTTGAGTATCGGACAGAACTTGATAGTGAGGCTTCCGTCTCCTACGACTCCCACCAAACCAAGCAATTCTATAAAATCAATTTTTGAAAAGAGAAATGTTTTTTTGATTGAAAAGCTCCCCAAAGTAGGTTATAACACCTTTACGATTAGTTTTCCTACGCCGTCTGGGATACAAAAAACGGGAGTTTTTCGAGATAATTACCCTTCGCCCAACCGTGTCAATGCAGCGGGTATTAGCTATGCTGGCAAAAACACCTTTGACTCCAATGTTTCGGCATTTCAAGATTTGTGTCCTCAGCCTTTTTATCTTGAAGTGTTGCATCATATTGCCAAAAACGAAGGATGTTTTGATGCAGTCAATAGCTATGACAAAGCGATTTTCTCATTTGGCTTCCTTCAATTTACTGGTGCACAATTATCAGGCTCAATTCTTTCTCAGGTATTGAATCGCTTCAAAGTCAGAGACGAATATGCATTTAATGATTGTTTTGGACAGTATGGAATAGACATAGTGGGAGGGACCAAACCCATCTTTAGGGTTGAAACTCCCAAGGGTATTTTAGAAAATGATGCTGCTTACACCGAAGTTGCGAATAACTTACAGCTTACAGGGGCGTTTGTGGCCAGTAGTTTTCGTAGAAGTATGATACGAGCACAGGTGGAATTGGCTTTGGAGGAATACGTCCTAAAAGCGCTGGCTCCCTCGGTGAAAATTAATGTAAATGGGGTCGTGCTACCTCTCAACGAAATTCTCAAAACAGAAGGAGGTTTTGCGATAAGGGTAGATCTCGCTGTTAATCGTGGCCTCACAGGTTCATTGTTGCCTATTCAAACCGCTGTGAATCAGGTAGCAAAAGAATCAAAACTTACCTCTGGTATGCAACTTGCTAAGATTAATGAACGCAGAGTAGTAGAGGTTCTAGCTCAGAACGAAACCGACGTACTGAAAAAACAAAGGATTTTGAAATTACTAGATGGTTCTTTTAGTTTTTGGAAATAAGTGGATTGGCAACAGGATTTGGCTATAGCTAAATTGTTTTACGCGGGTCTAAAAACTTCGGTAGGGAAAGCGTTCTCAGTAGAGAGATTTACCCTAAAGTAATAAAAAGCCTTTTACTCAGTTTTGATAAGGACCAGTAAATTCTTTATAAGTTTTCTTTAATTTCGAACATCAACCGAACCAATTATCTTTAAAACACTCAAAGCTATGGCAACTTATACCGTGCAACCCAAAGATACACTTTACAGCATTGCAAAAAAGTTTAACCTAAGTGTCGACCAACTAAAACAATTCAATGGACTTTATGATAATAATATCTCGATTGGTCAGGTATTAAAAGTTTCATTGTCAGGTAGTTCCACTTACAGTGACCCTGTTTACCCAAACAATAGTCCAGTGTATCCTTCCAACGAGCCAGTATATCCCAATAATAGCCCCGTATATCCTTCCAATGATCCTGTATATCCAAGTACTCCATCTTCCAATTATGTTGGGGGAACCACTAGTGGAGGAGGTGCTGCCAAAAGTATTTCTTCCTTTGTAGTTAGAAAAGAAAATAGAGGAAGCTATAACAGTATTACCATCAGCTACCCTACCGACTATGGGACTGATTCGACGGGTACCATGCGAGACAATTATCCATCTCCTAATATGGTTAACCCTCGAGGAGTTTCTTATTTTGGAAAATCAACCTTTGATTCGCAACGATATCATTTTGAAGATTTACTACCAAGACCATTTTATGCGGATGTACTACATTTTATTGGAAAAAATGAAGGTAGTTTTGATGCAGTAAATAGCTATGATAAAGCAATCTTTTCATTTGGTTTTATTCAATTTACTGGAGCAATCGCAAGTGGTTCAATTTTGAGTAAAGTTTTACAAAGAATGAAACAAAATCAAAGTGATGCGTTTTATAATTGTTTTGAACAGTTTGGAATCGATGTTACATCCTATGGCGCGGCTGTGGTTAGTGTAAACGGATATTCAGGAGATGCTGCTTTTAGTACTATCGCAAACGATTTGCAACTAACTGGAGTTTTTATAGCCTCAGGTTTTGAGCGTGAAATGATTCGTGCCCAAATCCAGATTGCACAAGAGGAATACATGAATAAAGCGCTTTCTGATGCTACAGGTATCGGAATTTTTGGTCAACAGGTTCCTTTAAATAAGATTCTTTACTCGGAAGGTGGTATTGCTTTGCGTGTAGATCTTGCCGTAAACAGAGGACTTTCGGGTTCTTTGGCGGTTTTGCAAAAAGCTATTACTCAAACAGCAAGTGCGCAAGGAATTTATAATGCATCAGGTTTGGGCGCTATCGATGAAAGAAGTGTCGTGCAGGCTGTTATAAACAATGATGCTGAACAATGGAAACGAGACAGAACCCAAAAGTTACTCAATAGCAGTTTCAGCTTTGATAAGTATTATAGTTAAAGAAGTAAATAGGTGGGCAAAATTAGATTTAAGTTTTTTGTTGAAGGCATTAGGATTAAGGCAACAGGCAGTAGGCACAAGGCATTAGGCAAAAATATATCTATCGTTACGTTGAAACAATTTTAAACTCTTTGCCCGTTGCCTCTTTGCCTGTTGCCTTAATCCTAACGCCTATCATTAAAATTTCATAAAAAACGACTTTTTTCTTTAGTTTACTGCTTATTTGACATTGCCCAAAATATACAACTCATCACTAATTTTATCATTTGGAAGTAGTAATTTTTTGTTATAGTTTGCTCGGTGGTAAATTGTATTTTAAAAAGAATTGCTACATTATTTCAAGAACCTAGAAAGATGTCTTTAATAGCCAAGAATAGTATCCAATAATTGTGTCTATATGACGCTATTAGGCGTTTGAATGTAGAGTTTTACGGAAAAATTCGGCATTTCGGTAAGATATAACCAATAGAAGAGCCTATTGCAAAAAAAAGACCTCGAAAATCAAAAATACTCATAAAGAAAGCTAGTATTTATCGTCAAGAATTTGTACTTTTGCGGAAAATTTTAAAACGGGTAATTAACGATTGCAAACAGATCAAACCATAATTGGTACCTCGCCAGTGCAAAGCGTTGTGCCCCCACAAAAAATGGCTTCCATAAATCAAGTTAAAATTTTCGCAGGGACTTCTTCTGAGTATTTAGCAAAAGAAATCGCTCAATATTTCGGCAAAGAATTAGGCTCTACTACAGTACAAAGATTTTCAGATGGTGAGATGTCACCAAGTTTTGATGAATCTATCAGAGGTTGTGATGTTTTCTTGATTCAATCAACATTTCCGCCAGCAGACAATCTTCTGGAATTGTTATTGATGATAGATGCGGCTCGCCGTGCTTCTGCTCACTATGTAACAGTTGTAATCCCTTATTTCGGGTATTCTCGTCAAGATCGTAAGGATAAGCCAAGAGTTGGTATTGGTGCCAAGCTTATTGCCAACCTGTTGACGGCTGCTGGAGCTGATCGCTTGATGACCGTAGATTTGCATGCAGGTCAAATTCAAGGATTTTTTGATTTTCCTGTAGATCATTTGGAAGGAACAGCTATCTTTGTACCTTATTTGAAATCACTAGGCTTAGAAAACATCCTTTTTGCTTCACCAGATGTAGGTGGCGTGGTTCGCACACGTAATGTTGCGAAGTTTTTTAATGCCGAAATGGTAATCTGCGACAAGCATCGTAAACGTGCCAATGAAGTGGCTTCTATGCAACTAATTGGAGATGTTACAGGCGCCGATGTGGTACTTGTTGATGACTTGATTGATACAGGTGGAACTATGTGCAAAGCTGCTCAGTTGATTATGGACAAAGGTGCCAAATCTGTAAGAGCGATTGTTACACATGCTGTTTTGTCTGGAAATGCCTACGAAAATATCAGTAACTCAGTCCTTACAGAATTAGTGGTAACAAACACCATTCCTGTAAAACCAGGTTGTGATAAGATTAAAGTTCTTTCTGTAGCCCAATTGTTTGCCAAAGCTATCGGAAGAATCCGTGACCATGAATCTATCAGTTCACTTTTCATAAAACATTAATAATTTAAACAGTTACTAGAAGATAGCAGTTCGCGAAAGGCTAGTAACATAAAAATCACTCAAATGAGAAAGATTGAAGTTGTAGGTTTCAAAAGAGAAACCTTAGGTACAAAATCAGCTAAAGATTTACGTAACGAAGCATTAGTTCCATGTGTATTGTACGGTGGTAAAGATGTAGTTCACTTTGCAGTACCGATGATTTTGTTCCGCGATTTGATTTATACTTCAGAAGTTGCTGAGGTAGAATTAAATATTGAAGGCGAAATCCGTCGTGCTATCTTACAAGATGCACAATTCCACCCAGTTAACGAAATTATTTTGAACGTTGACTTCTTGGAAATCGTAGACGGTAAAAGTATTAAAATTGACGTTCCAGTAAAAATCATTGGTAACGCTCCAGGTGTACAAAAAGGGGGTAAAATGGTTCAGAAACTTCGCAAAGTTACTTTGAAAGGTTTAGCTGAAAACATTCCTGATTTTGTTGAAGCAGATATTACTGGTTTGGACTTAGGCCAAACTATCAAAGTTAGCAAATTGAAAGTAGAAGGTGCAACTATTTTGAACAACCCTACCAACCCAGTTGCTACAATCGATATCCCACGTGCGTTGAGAGGAAAATTAAACTCTTAATTTTCACCAATTCATTACTGATAGATGACCGCTCTGTATTTGCAGAGCGGTTTTTTTGTATCAATACGCTATATTTTTCAGAAACGAATCTTTTCAAGAATACCTAATAGGGCTTTCAAAAGAAGCATTGCTATCAAACAATCTCAAGTATGGAGATTCTGCTGAGGGATAGGTACGTAGCCTATTTTGAGCCTTGTCAGAGGGTATTTTTTCACGGCAAACTCAGCCTCTACTTATACCTGTTTTTTGTAAGTCCAAATCGCAAGTCCATTAAATACGATTGCAAAGCTGAGTATAGCATAAACATGATATCTGATTTCATAAAGTCCTGACCCTTTGATAACGACTAAGCGCATAACATCGATAAAATAGGCTACTGGATTAAATTTAGTCATAAGTTTTGCCCACGCTGGCATACCATCTATGGACGTGTACAAGCCTCCCATCAATACAAATACCATTATCATAAAAAAGGCAAAAAACATGGCTTGTTGTTGGATATCCGAAAAATTCGACATGAGTAGTCCTAGTCCTAGAACAGCCAAAAGAAAGATGGATGTAAACCCAAAAATTACAAGTAAACTACCTACAGGAACTATCCCAAATACGACGCGACTCACGGTGAGACCAATGGCCGTAACTACTAAGCCTAGCACCCAAAATGGGATTAGTTTTCCAAGAATAAAATGATGTTTTTTGATAGGAGTAACATTGATTTGTTCTATAGTGCCTACTTCTTTTTCTTTTACGATATTGAGCGCAGTCAAAAAACTCCCTACCATAGTAACTAAAATCACCAAAATGCCAGGTACCATAAAAAGTTGATAATTCATTTGGGTATTGTACCAAAAGCGAGGAACAATGTCGAGCAAAGGCATAGGGTTCATTCTCGGGAAGTTAATCCAATCCGTGCGTATATCTTGATTGAAATCTTTGATTATTGAATTGAGATATGCTCCGCCCATGTTACCTTTTGTACCGTTTACGGCATTTATCGCAAGCAATAACTTCACTTCGTTTTCTTTGATCAAGGTACGCTCAAAATTGGCAGGAATCTCAATAATTACATCAGCGTTATTTTGTTCGACGCTTTTTAACGCGGCTTTATAGGAGTCTGTATTTTCAACTAATCTAAAATAGCCCGAGCCGATAATTTTTTGAACTAACTGTCTTGAATAACTTGAGTGGTCGTGGTCGACAAGGGCAATATTCACATTTTTGACCTCATAATCAGCTGCTATTGGTAACACAATGAGTTGAATAATTGGCATCACAAAGATGATACGGATAATGGAGGAGTTGCGAAATATCTGCCGAAACTCTTTTTCTAATAAAAAAAGTAGTGTTTTCATGTTTGTTTGAATTAACAGGGTACAGGCAAAAGGCATTAGTTATCAGTATGTTATGGAAAGTGGAAATTCTATTTACTATTGCCTCTTTGCCTTACCCCTAATGCCTCGTTTACTACTCCAACCTCGTTTTATAATTTTTTAAAGCGATGAGCACGAAGCCTATTGTCATGGCAACTAGGATTAGGCTTTCTTTAAGTACACTTTCAAAGCCTAAACCTTTAATCATCACGTCTCTCACAATAAAAAAATACCATTTTGAAGGAATCAAATTAGAAATAAATTGCATAGGCTTGGGCATGTTTTCGATTGGGAACATAAAGCCGCTAAAAATAAGGGTTGGTAATAACAAAACCATCAAAGAGGCAAGCATAGCCACTTGTTGCGAATTGGTAATGGTAGAGATAAACAGCCCCAATGCCAGTGCAGCAAAAATGAAAAGCATACTTTCGCCCAATAAAAGCAGGAGGCTACCTTGAATTGGTACATCGAGGAGGTTTACGCTCAATAACAATATGGTGCTAACATTAATAAAGGAAAGCAAGACATAAGGGATAGCCTTTGTAATAATTACCAAAATAGGAGGGACAGGAGATACCAACAGTACTTCCATGGTTCCAAGTTCTTTTTCACGTACAATCGCAATAGAGGTCATCATGGCAGAAATAAGTAACAAAATCATGGCCATAACCCCAGGTACAAAATTGTATGCGCCTTTGAGTTGAGGATTGTACAACATCCGAATTTCGGGCTGTATAGTGTAAGGCAATGCTTGCTGTCCTAATACTTCGTCCTGATAGGATTTTAGGATTGAACTAGCATAGTTTACAACAGTACTAGCTGTATTTGGGTCTGAGGCATCAGATATGAGTTGAACCGATGTGCTATTTTGATGCAATAATGACTGACCGAAATTGGCAGGAAATACAATAGCCAGTCGAATTTTCCCTTCTTTAAAAGCTTGATGGATTTGTGATGGTTTTGTAAAATTATCTTCGATATCAAAATATCTGCTCGCATCAAGCTCATTAATAATTTGTTGACTAGCTTGGTCCTTGGCGTAATCCAGTATCCCAATTTTGGAATCTTTTACTTCATTGGTCAAGGCAAATCCAAACAGAATTATCTGCACGATAGGCATGCCAAACAAGATAATCAAGGTTCGAGTATCTCGGAGTATATGCTTAAATTCCTTTGTGATGAATGCTAAGAAAAGTTTCATGATAAAATGTTATTTAACAATGTATTCATTCTATTCACTTCGTTTGGCTTTTCGGGCTAACTGATGAAATACCTCATCCATAGAGTCTGCTTGAAACTGATTTTTGAGATTTTTTGGGGTATCCAGCGCTTCAATTTTTCCATCAACCATTATCGATACACGATTGCAATATTCAGCTTCGTCCATATAGTGGGTGGTTACAAATATGGTTACGCCACGATTAGAGGCTTCATAAATTAAATCCCAAAATTGGCGACGCGTTACGGGGTCGACACCACCTGTGGGTTCGTCTAAAAATACAATTTTAGGATTATGCAATATTGCAATTGAAAACGATAGTTTTTGTCGCCATCCCAACGGGAGTGAAGATACCAGTTTGTCTGCTTCGGCTTCAAAACCCAAAGTTTTTAATAAATTGTCGGTTTTTTCTCTAATAGTTTTACGGTCCAAACCATAAATTCCACCAAAGAATCTAATGTTTTCTCGGATAGTTAAATCCTCATAAAGTGAAAATTTTTGACTCATGTATCCGATATTCTTTTTGATATCTTCTGTTTGAGAATACACATCAAAACCTGCGACTTTTGCCTGGCCTCCGCTTGGTTTCGAAATGCCGATTAGGATTTTCATAGCCGTGGTTTTCCCGGCACCATTAGCTCCCAAAAAACCAAATATTTCGCCCTTATAAACGTCGAAGGTGATGGCGTTAGTAGCAATAAAATCTCCGAATCGCTTGCTAAGTTCTTTGGCTTGTATGACTATTTCCTTATTTTCCATGTTTTTAAACAACTTCAAAATTGTTAGTAACAGCAATGAATAAATGAACATTATACCCCAGCATATATCTTTTGTCACCTTCTTATGATGGATCTATCCTGCTGAGTATAAACCCTTGACTGATAGCTTCTTTATACTAATTGGTGAAAACATCAAGACAGCGCCATAAAACAATCCTCAATGGTAGGAATAATCTCCTTGATTTGAAAAGGTTCCTGATAATGCTTTTGAATATAAAGGCAAAAAGCCTCATAGTCTGCTTGGTCATGAACAAGGGTCAAATGGTGACTTTCTCCAAAACTAAAACAGGTATGTGTATGGGGGAATTTCCTAGCTACTTGCAATAAACCATACATATTGGAGGCATTGATTGCCCAAATTTTTTTCGGAAATTTTTGAATAATTCCTTCTGGTGAATCAATATCCAAAATTTTTCCCTTTTGCATGAGAGCTACTCGGTCACATAGGCTTGCTTCGTCCATATACGGAGTAGAGACTAAAATGGTGATACCTTCCGACTTTAAATATTTTAGCATTTCCCAAAACTCTTTTCTCGAAACGGGGTCAACGCCTGTCGTTGGTTCATCCAAAAACAAGACACTTGGCTCATGAATTAAGGCGCAGCAAAGGGCTAATTTTTGTTTCATCCCGCCAGAGAGTTTTCCAGCCTTGCGTGAACGAAAGGGCTCTAGCTGCTGATAGATATCTTTGATCAGATGGTAATTTTGCTGGATTGTTGTGCCAAATACATTCGCAAAAAAATTGAGATTCTCCTCCACACTTAGATCCTGATATAAGGAAAACTTGCCAGGCATATATCCAACACGCTTACGGATTGATTTAAAGTCTTTTTTGACATCAAAATCATCTACCCAGGCCTCGCCAGATTCGGCAAGTAGGAGAGTGGTGAGAATACGAAATAAGGTGGTTTTACCTGCGCCATCCGGACCAATTAACCCAAAAAGTTCACCCTTTTTTATCTCTAAACTAATATCATCCAGTGCCTTAATTTTTCCTTTATCGAAAGATTTGGAAAGGTTTTGCGCGATAATTGCATTCATCTTTTTGGGGGTTAAAATATCACTTCTCCATACATGCCAATTTTCAGCGCTCCAGTGTTTTTGACACGAATTTTTACTGCGTATACAAGGTTGGCTCTCTCTTCTTTGGTCTGTATGGTTTTTGGGGTAAACTCTGCTTTGGAGGCTATCCAAAATATCTTCCCTTGTAGAGTATCAGAAAGACCTTCGGTTTTGTCGATGAGCACTTTTACAGCTTGGTTGAGCTGAACCTTTGAGAGTTGATTGCCCGAGACATATACTTTCAGTGTCATTTGAGATAAATCAGCTATCTTGTAGAGGGCTTTTCCTGGTGAGGTGATCTCGTATTGCTCTGCATATTTGGTAATTACCGTGCCACGCACAGGGTTGATTATCTCTCCTCGTTTGATTTGGTCTGCTATTTGTTCCGACCGTTTTTGCAGCGGTGTGAGCTCGCTGTTTATACTACGGTTTTGGATGGCTACCTGAGTTTTCTGGGCAATAATTTGGCTTTCTAGCACACTAATTTGCTTTTTTGTGAGGGCAATTACTCCCTCCATATCGTCGAGTTGTTTGCTTGGGACGGCCTCAGATTTCACCAAATTAGTTAATCGTTGAAACTCCCTTTGTTGGATACGAAGCTGCTCTTTTTGGAGCGCAATCTGATTCTCTAGGACTTTAATTTGTGCAGATGCATCATTGAATTTTTGGGGCAAACTTCTCATATTTGCCTCTATTTGGGCTTCTTGAAGTTGAAGATTAGCAATGTCAATATTTCCAACCTTCTGGGACAAACCTAAAGTATCACCTTCTTGGAGGTTGAGATGGAGAATTTTGCCTGCTACTTCAGAAGAGATAATGGTTTCTGTAGCCTCAAATGTACCCGTTGCATCAGTAGATTGTTCATTTTTTTTACAAGAAAATATCAAAGAACTCGCCAGAGATATGAATATTAATTGCTTTTTCATTTCGAATATAGGATTGTGCGATTTTCGCGGTTGAAGACTAAAAAATAAAAGTTGAGTAGTTACACAAACTTAATTTTAAGTGCATGGCATTCGGCCATGAGCATTCGGCAAAAACGTCTCTAAACTATGTAGCACACTTCGCCTTGTGCCTAAAACAAAGAACTTAAATTCCTAGTGTGTTTTGATAATTGGCTTTGGCGAGCGCCTGTTGTAAGGTATGAATCAACTGATTCTCTTTGGCTTGAAGTTCAGCCGAAAGGTCTGTAACATAGTCACTTGCGGTAATAATGCCGTTATCGAGTTGTGCGCTGGATGTTTTGGTAATTTTTTCTCTAAGAGTAATAATTTTCTGGTCTAGTTCTATCATGTTTTCTAACTTTTTGATTTCAGCATCGAGTTGTTGCAAAGCAATATTGGTATTGAGCAAAAAAGCTTCTTGCTGAGCTTCTATCGTTTTTGCCGAAATTGCTAGTTGGTTTCTTTCATGCTTTTTGTTGTAAAAACCTCCCAAAGACCAATTGAACCTCAGACCGCCGAGGTAATACCCTTTAAAATCATTTTGTAGCATATTCAAGGCTGGACGTCCATAGCCAGTTTGTAGAAAAAGGCCCACTTTAGGCATATTTTTGGCCGTAATCAAATTTTCTTGAAAGCTTAAAAGATTTTGTTGTTCTTGAAAAAGCTGAAGCTCTGGACGTTTTATTTTGGTCTCAGTGGTATAGTTCAATAGGGGAGATTCAAATTGGACCGTAGCCACATCTTTGTTAATCAACAGGGCCAAAATTTTTCTCGCTACAATTTCTTGTGATTTTACTTCACTACTACGTTGCTCTAGTTTCAAGATTTCTACCTCAAGCTGATTGAGATTGGCCTGAGTACTTATACCATTTTGAATACCAGCTTTGATTTTAGTGATTTTCGCTTGTAATTCGCTTTTGATGATATCTATCAATTTGAGCTGATTCTGACTTAATAAAATACCAAAATAACTCTGACTTACTCTTTCTTTGAGTTTATCCAATTCAACTACAGTTTTTTGTTGTTCGGTTAAAGCAGCAGCTTTTTGCACTGAAATTTGAGCATTTGTAACGCCGCCATCATACAAGCTTTGTTTCAGCTCTGCGTACAATTTATATTGGTCTTTAGAAATTTGCGGAATATCAATAGAAGGAATTTTGATGGGTACGGAGGTTACATCCGATTGATAGGTTGCTTGTCCTACAATTTCTACTTGAGGTTTAAAGTTACTTTTGAGTTGAGCAATCTGCTGTTCTAGGCTCTCATTAATGTATCCTTTTTGTTTGGCAGTAGGATAATTCTGTTTGGCAAGCTCATAGCATTGTGTCAATGACAACTGCTCTTGTGCATACGCATGTTGTAGCAGCGTAGCGAGGAGAAGTAGCAAAAATGATTTTTTCATGGTTTTAACTAAAATGTTTAACTATTTGGTTAAAAATTTACTTTTAAAAAAGTAACAAACTAGTAGAATAAACTTTGGGCGGACTACTGATTTGTTACTGTGTCGAAAAAAAGGTAAATATCACAAAACAATTGAATGATATACCATTTCGTAGATTTCCTTTTTACGTTGTTTTAAGAGCTCTTGATACATTTCTTCAGGAACTTGCATCAACACCTTTTGAAAAATAGACCTTCCCATAAAAGGGAATACACACATCGAAACAATATTCATTAGTAAATGTGCGGGGTTGATTGGTCTGATTTGTTTAGTTTCAATTGCGTTGGCAATTTCCATAACCATCTGACCAATCATAGGTTTGAGCCCATTTTCTTCAAAAGCGCCCACAATGAGATTCGCATTACGCGACAACTCATTGGCTACAAAAAGAGGTAATTCTTGGTTTGCTAACAAAAAATCCAAATAGGCATCGATAAAGGCCTGAATCTTTTCAAAAATGGGTTTTTCGGATTGAATAATTGTATTGAGATTAGGAATAAGTTTACCTACAATTCCTGCAAATACTCTTTTGAATAATTGTTCCTTATTCCGAAAGTAATAATGTAATAGTGCTTTGTTAATACCTGCATTGTCTGCAATCTCCTGCATACGAGCGCCGTCCCAGCCTTTTTCGATAAACACCTTTCTTGCTGCAATTAAAATCTTTTCCTCTGTTGTTATCTCTACTTCCATTTTTATCAAAAGGTTTAACCATTTGGTTAAATATGTTTCAAAGTAATAATATCCGCTTGGTATAAACAAGTAATTTGAAGAAAATTTTCTCTGAAACTTTTTGAACACAATTTCAGCTTATAAATAAGCAAGAACAATTGATTACCTTTGTTTTTCAAGTAAAAATTCAATCGCACGTGGTAAAGTATTTCAAGAGTATAGCCTACAATCCGACAAGTTTGACGATTTTTCTGGGCACCTTATTACTAGTTTGGCAAGAATTGCAAGGTGGTTTGTCAATATGGGTACAAATCTTTTTTGCTTTTGGTTTTGTATTTTTTATAGGTATTCCGCACCGAACACTCGACATTTGGTTGGAACAAGAACAGTTTCGTAGAGCAGGGAAGGTGTACAAAAAATGGACTTTTTATGTACGTTATCTTCTTGCTATAATCTTATTTGGATTGCTCTGGTGGTATTGGCCTACTGGAAGCGTGTTTTTATTTCTGATTGTTACGGCGTGGCATGTAGGTGAGTCAGATTTGAAATCGCTACAAGCCAATAACTTAATTTGGACTTTGACTCGTTACAGCTATGGAATAATGATTGTTTTGTGGCTATTTTTAGGTCATGGCAGTCAAACTAGCATTTTATGGGCAAGCATTACCCGCCAAGATATGCTTATGATGCAAATATGGCTTATATTAATAGCATCAAAGGGATTAATCATTGGGGGAGTTTGCCTGATAACATTTGTCTTGTTATTGCTGGCTCAATACAAAAATCCATCCGTATTTACTGTAAGGAAAATAATAGCCTTGGTAATCATCTTAGTATTATGCGAGTATCTTCCTTTGTTACCTGCATTGGCTTTGTATTTTGGTGGTTGGCATGCAGTCAACGCTTTTTCGGATGCACATCGCTATTTTTTACCAGAGGGACGAAGTACTAATTCTGCATTTCAGTTATGGTTACATGCCATGCCGATTACCCTTGTTGCCGTAGTTATGACCTTGGGATATGCGTACTTTTGGGCTGCCTTCGCCAAAAGTATGAACCCAATCCCAGTGATGTACCTTTTGGTAATGTGTACTACATTCCCGCATCAATGGCTTATAGGACAAATTAACCGAGATCGGAATTCTTAAAAAAAGTTAACTTTCTAATCATGAGCTCTAAACGTTAAATTTAGGGCTTTTATGTTTTAGATTGAGACCAAGTAGAAGGTTTAGTTTGTTATATAAAAAATGTAATTTAGTAGTCTTAACTCATTTTTACCATCATACCATGATTGCTCTATTCATAATAGGAATCACCTTAGTGTTTACCTATCAAGGTTTTCGTGACTTTTTATTTTTCGATAAATATAAATTTCACGTTTTTCCAATACTCTTACAAAAGGACTACAAACGCCTATTAACCTCGGGGTTTTTGCATGTCGATTGGATACATTTCTTTTTTAATATGTACAGTTTGTACGTATTTTCAGAATTGACGATTGGTATATTTGGGGAGGCAAAATTTTTGGTTCTTTATCTCGGAAGTATTGTTGGTGGCAACCTTATATCTATTTTAATTCATAAAAAAGACGATGGATATACCTCGGTTGGTGCCTCTGGTGGGGTGTTTGGAATCATGTTTGCGTCTATTGCAGTATTCCCTGAGATGGGATTAAGAATCATGTTTATTCCTATTTCATTACCTGCTTGGATTTTTGGTCTGCTGTATTTGGGTGTTTCTATTTATGGTATTAAGTCTAATAAGGATAATATCGGTCATGATGCGCACTTGGGAGGCGCCATTATTGGGATGCTGATGGCAATTTTGTTTATACCTCAAATCCTACAGGACAATCTCTGGGTAATTTTACTTCTTCTAATCCCTTCATTGATATTTATTTACATCATAGTGACTCGTCCGTATTTGTTGTTGATAGATAATTTTTATTTCAAAAATAATCAACAGCATGATACTATCGACGAAAGATACAATGCGAATAAGGTGAAGAAACAGCATGAAATAGATGAAATTTTGGATAAAATTGCCTCTAAAGGAATCGAAAGTTTGAGCGCTAGCGAAAAGGCTGCCTTAGAGGAGTATTCTAAAAGAATGAACTAGGGAAGGAAAGGATATTTAGGATTATTTCTTTTAAGTAACAGAAAGTTATTAGTGTATCAGTTATTTGAATGAACTCATAATCAAATGAGTATTTCAGTAAATCTAGTAGATATATTGTTCAGTTTATCTTTCTTGCTCCTCAATATGATTCATCTCTAATTGAGTGACTAATCTAAAATTTGTATTCCAGCAGTAGAGACGCAATGCTTGCGTCTTACGCCGAGTAAAATTTAGCATGATTGTATCAAAAAAATCGCTCGGAAATTTGTTTTCCGAGCGATTTTTTAATCAAATATTTATCAAAGTTTAGCTCTTGTTTGAAGCTGGAATCTTCACAACTTTTGCGGTGGTCTTTTCAATTTTTTGTAATTCTTTTTGCCCAACTGAGGCATCCGATTTTACTGCGATATATGGAGCAATTACCAAGGATACAATCGACATCAATTTAATCAAGATATTCATTGATGGCCCAGAAGTATCTTTGAAAGGGTCACCAACTGTATCACCAGTTACAGAGGCCTTGTGCGGTTCTGATTTTTTGTAATAGGTTTCTCCATTGATTTGTACCCCTTTTTCAAATGATTTTTTGGCATTGTCCCAAGCACCACCTGCATTGGATTGGAACATTCCCATCAAAACTCCTGACACTGTTACGCCCGCCAACATACCACCTAATACCTCGGGGCCAAAAATGAAGCCCACAATCACAGGCGAAATTAAAGCGATGGCTCCCGGTAGCATCATTTGTCTAATGGATGCCTGAGTTGAAATTGCCACACATTTTTCGTATTCAGGTTCAGCCTTATATTCCATTATACCTGGAATCTCACGGAACTGGCGACGTACTTCGTTTACCATCTCCATGGCTGCTTTACCTACAGCCGAGATACATAAAGCACTAAAAATGAATGGAATCATACCGCCTACAAACAAACCAGCCAATACATCGGCTTTGTAGATATCAATCGCTTTAATACCTGCAATTCCAACAAAAGCCGCAAATAATGCCAATGAAGTCAGTGCAGCAGATGCAATGGCAAAACCTTTTCCTGTAGCAGCAGTGGTGTTACCAACAGCATCCAAATTGTCGGTACGTCCGCGTACTTCAGAAGGAAGTTGGGACATTTCGGCAATACCACCTGCATTGTCAGCAATAGGGCCAAAAGCATCAATTGCCAATTGCATAGCTGTAGTAGCCATCATACCAGCTGCTGCGATTGAAACACCATAGAGACCAGCAAATTTATACGATAAGATAATACCTGCTGCCAAAACGATGATTGGTAGTACAGTCGACTCCATACCTACAGCCAAACCACCAATAATGTTTGTAGCATGTCCTGTTCCTGATTTTTCGATAATAGATAACACAGGACGTTTACCCATAGCTGTATAATATTCTGTTATGGCAGACATCAATGCCCCAACCACTAAGCCAACGATAATAGCAAAAAATACCCCATTAGAAGAGAATTCAAATCCACGCAAATTGAGTGTTTCGGGTAATAAGTGATGTACCAAGAAATACGAAGCCACGAAAGTAATCGCAATCGAAAGCCAGTTGCCCAAGTTTAATGCATTTTGAACAGAAGCAGTTTCGCTAGAAATTCTTACAAAAAAAGTAGATACCAAAGATGCCAAAAGTCCAACACCTGCAATCAGCATTGGTAAAATGACAGGAGAAAAACCTCCAATATGGTCTGTTACTTGGATTTCTTGTCCCAAAACCATAGTTGCCAGGATAGTTGCCACATAAGAGCCAAACAAATCGGCACCCATACCAGCCACATCGCCCACGTTATCACCCACGTTATCGGCAATGGTTGCTGGGTTGCGCACATCATCTTCAGGGATACCTGCCTCAACTTTACCTACCAAGTCGGCACCCACATCGGCTGCTTTTGTGTAAATACCCCCACCCACACGCGCAAATAGTGCGATAGATTCAGCACCAAGTGAAAAGCCTGCGAGTACCTCAATTGCCTTTTTCATTTCGACAGAAGTAAGCTCATGACCAGCGGCAAACATTTGATAAAAAATAATAAACAAACCTCCCAGACCAAGAATAGCCAGACCAGCAACTCCCATCCCCATTACAGAACCACCAGTAAACGACACTTCTAATGCCTTTGAGAGCGATGTTCGAGCTGCTTGGGCAGTTCTTACGTTGGCCTTTGTGGCTACTTTCATCCCAATATAGCCAGCTGTTGCCGAAAATACCGCACCAATCAAAAAGGCTAAAGCAATGACTGGTGAAGAATGAATAGGATGGTCGGGTGTACCTTCATCCGATCCCAACCAGAACAATAATATAGCGGTTGGTATGGCAAAATAGGCTAGAATTTTCCATTCGGCTTTAAGAAAAGCAATGGCTCCGTCGGCAATGTATCCTGAGAGTTTTTGCATGTTTTCGTCTCCCGTTGGTTGATTCGAAACCCAATTAAAACGCCAAAATGTGTACAACAAGCCTACAAGACCCAAAGCTGGAACTAAATAAATAATGTCATTCATAAGAGTTAAATAGTTTGGTTGGTTAAAATGTTGAATAAATGAGATTTATAAGAACACTTACGTTTGTATTTGGGCAAAATGCCCTACCATGCAAATATAATTTTTGCTTTGATATAAAAAAATTATTCCAAGATTTTATTGTATTTATTTTATATGATAATTGTACTCGTTTCGTGCTTGGTTTTGGTTAGCAAATTGTATTTTTTTTGACCACAAAAAGAAAAGAAAAAGGGATGAATCGCACTGACAATTATCAATTCTCGACTTTGGAGATAGACTACAGAAATCTGTTACTATCTCCAATTGGTCGAGTTTACCCAACAATTGGTCTGAATTGCATCAAACACCCAATGGAAAAGTTTAGTTTTGCAAATATTGTAATGATAAATACTGCCTTTAGAAAGACTTCATAAAAATTGATTTTATTCTTATGCGAAAAAACCACCCATTAAACCGCTTGATTTGCCAAGTGTTGGCGGCTTCGGCTTTAAGTTTTGGTGCAACTGCCCAAATGATTAAGCCTATGCCAACAGGCGAAGTGATTCTCAATCTAAAAAAATTAAATGTTTTGGGTTCTGCCATGTACATTGCGGCGCATCCAGATGATGAAAATACGATTATGCTATCTTGGCTTGCCAAGGAGCGAAAGGTTCGTACTGCTTATTTATCCATTACTCGTGGTGATGGCGGTCAGAACTTGATAGGCCCAGAACAGGCTGAATTAATGGGTTTGATCCGTACACAAGAGCTTTTGGCGGCTCGTTCGATTGATGGCCCAGAGCAATACTTTACAAGAGCTAATGACTTTGGTTTTTCGAAAACTACAGAGGAAACACTTCAAATTTGGGGAAAAGACGCCGTATTAGGTGATGTAGTTTGGCGTATTCGTAATCTTCGTCCTGATGTGATTATATGTCGTTTTCCGCCAGATGCTCGTGCCGGACACGGCAACCACTCGGCTTCTGCGGCTTTGGCTGAGGAGGCATTCGTCGCTGCTGCTGATCCTTCTAAATTTCCAGAACAATTAAAATATGTTAAACCTTGGCAAGCCAAGCGTATTGTTTGGAATACCTTCAATTTTGGCACGGTAGCTCAAACACAAAAACCTGCTGAGAAGGATTTTATTCAAGTTGATATTGGCGTGTATAATCCTCTATTGGGTAAATCTTATAACGAAATTGCCGCTGAAAGCCGTTCTCAACACAAATCTCAAGGTTTTGGCGTTCCTCGTGGTCGTGGGGCTCGTCCAGAATATTTGGTACACAAAGCGGGAGAAAAGGCCACAAAAGATGCTTTTGATGGTGTCGATATCACTTGGAGCCGTGTAAAAGGGAGTGAAGGGATTCAGGATTTAATCGATGAGGCCATTGCAAAGTTTAATCCTGAGAAACCTGAAACTATCGTGCCGATTTTGGTAAAGGCTTACCAAAAGGTAGAAGGTATTCAGGATGAATATTGGAAAACTCAAAAGAAAAAAGAATTAGAAAATCTGATTGTGGCATGCTCTGGACTTTATTTTGAAGCGAATCCCAATGAGTTTTCGGCGGTACGTGGCGAAAAAGTGAATGTGGCTTTAAGTTATATCAAACGTTCGGACGCTAATGTTTCTTTGAAAAAAGTACACTTGACTGGTTTTGAAAAAGATACAACTTTGACTCAATCGCTTGGTAATAATGAGTTGAATCGCATTACTTTTCCTGTTATGATTCCTGCCAACCAACCTTTGACACAGCCATATTGGTTAGCCGAAAAGAAAATGGGCAAAGGAATGTACCGTGTAGATGATGCCTCGATTATCGGTCTGCCCGAAAAACCAGCAGATTTGCAAGCCGAATTGACTTTCACAATTGAAGGCAAAGACTTTACTTTCAAAACGCCTGTCATCTATAAATATACCGACGAGGTTAGAGGTGAGTTGTATCGTACTTACGAAATTCGACCTGAAGTAACCGCCAACATTGCTGATAAAGTATATGTTTTTGCTGATAATCAACCAAAAGAAGTGGAGGTTACACTCAAGGCAAACAAAGCCGATGCGCGTGGTAGTATAGCGCTAGAAGTGCCAAAAGGATGGAAAGTAGACCCGACGACCACCATTTTCCAGTTCTCAAATAAATACCAAGAACAAAAAGTTGTGTTTAAAGTATCGCCTGCTGACATTACCCATACAGGAGCAAGCGAGGCGACTTTTCGTGCAGTGGTAACTACACCTAGTGGAACATCGGACAAAGGTTTACTGACAGTGGCGTATGACCATATTCCTCCTCAAACCTTGTTCCCTATAGCAGAGGCTAAAATTGTGAAGTTGGATATTAAGAAAAAGGGTAATAATATTGGTTATATCATGGGTGCGGGCGACGAAGTGGCTTCTGCCTTGCGCCAGATTGGATATAAAGTTACCATGCTAGGAGAGAAGGAATTGGATGAAGATTTGAGTAAATACGACGCTATTGTGGTTGGTGTACGAGCTTATAATACGGAGCCACGTCTAAAATTCTACCAAAAGAAATTGATGGAGTATGTTCAAAATGGTGGAAATATGATAGTGCAATATCAGGTGAATAATAACCTACAAAAAATTGATGGAGGCTTAGGTCCGTACGATTTCAAACTTTCGCGTGACCGTGTAACAGTGGAGGAAGCCGAAATTAGATTCTTGAAGCCCGAGCACCCAATTTTGAATGTGCCTAACAAAATAACTGCAAAGGATTTTGACGGCTGGATTCAGGAAAGAGGTTTGTATTTTTCAAACGAATGGGATGGTAAGTATGAAACCATTATTTCTTCAAATGACCCCAATGAAAAACCAGCAGATGGAGGTTTGTTATACGCCAAATATGGAAAAGGAAATTATATCTTTACAGGGTATGCGTTTTTCCGTCAACTTCCCGCAGGCGTTTCGGGTGCATATAGACTATTTGCTAACTTGATATCGGTAGGGAAGTAGGTTTGTGAGTGGCAAAGTGATTGAGGCACAAAGGCACAAAGGCACAAAGTGAGTGGTAAAGAGATTAAGGCACAAGGTGAGTCATCTCTAATTTAGTGATTTAGTAAATTAGTAATTGTGTTGAGGCTAAATTTACCAGTAGAGACGCAATGATTGCGTCTCAAGACAAGACAGCTTAGTCTCAAAAAAGGCGTTCGAAAAACTAATTTCGAACGCCTTTTTTGATGGATGCTTGGGAAATAACACGAATGTTAGAGTTAGGAATGACTTTTTTAAACCAGTAGATTACTCAACCAAATTCACCTGATCACTTTGTGCCTTTGTGCCTCGTCCACTGTTCCCTCAAACCCTATCTACTAAACTTCAATCTCAACGCTGTTGCGTCGTATTTTCCATTGATAAAGTTGCTTACGACTTCTAGTCCAAATATTTTACCGATCCCTGAAACTCCGTAACCTACCTCGAGGTAATTGAAGTTTTTATTGCCTGTGTAGAGATAATTTGCAAATACGGATTCTTTCAAACCATACAATCTCAATAGATTGATTTTTGTAAGCAATAAAGACCTGAAATCTTGTTGTGCATGTGCCTCTACATACGAGCCATTGGTGCTGTAATTGTAATAATCAAGATTTCTGAAAGAATTAAAGAGCCCTTCTCTTCTAAATAGTACTTGATTACCATTAAAGTGCTTGTAGTCGAGGAAATAGCTTGGTTTTTTTAAGAAATCTCCAGCAGTTACCATAAGGCGAAGGTCTCCCAGACGTTTGAGGTCGAAGACCTGTTCGTACTCAATTTCGGTATTATTAAAATCTCCTGTACCACTAAAACCCCATTTGCTTCTAATTCTGAAATTTGGATTGCGGTAGTTCGAGATAAATTCGCGTCCATTAAATTTGCTTGTTTTAGCAAAAGGACGAATGGATAGTCCCGCGCTTAGAATTTGAATAGAATGATTAGTCCATGATACATCCGAGAGTTCGCTATTTGTCGGCAAATTGCTACTGAACTCCCTGTTTTTATTGTCGAAAATAGGTTTTGTATTGGCAATATTTTCTAATATATGTCGTTGGGCTGTTTCAAACGAAAGACTTCCTGTAAGCTTCGGCGATATCTGATGACGAAGCTCTATTTGACCGAAGGCTTTTTCGTAAACCTTCATATAATTTTGTTCAAATAAGAGGGAGTAGATAGAGTTGACAAATGGAGTAATCGGTTGGTTTTGATTGTATTGGTACACAAATTGACCACCTTTTACCGATAACTGTGTGTATTTATAAACAAATGTTCCATAAAGTAAACCAGTCAACTTATTTCTTCCGAAAGAGTAGCGTAAATCAGTTCCGATTTCCAAACGACTCAGTAATTTGTTTCGCTTGATATATTTCAAGCCTGTTTCCAAATAGAACCCTTCAACTGTATTGTAGTAAGAACCATCAACATTTGAATTGGCCATAGCTGGCGACGAAAAGGATAAAGTTTTTTGGTATCCGTACAAAGGCGTTCTGGGACCATAGTTATAAGTATGACCAGACCAAATATGGCTTAATTTGAACTTAGGTAGGTTTTTGATAGAATCCTTCTTGATTTTTTCTTCATTTACCTTATTTAGACTATCGGCTTGCTTATAGCCGACTACTTCATATTCGGTAAGTGGAACTTGACGCTCGGTATTCCAAAAATCATTGCTACGTTTTGTTGATAAAGAATCTATATCCAAACTATAGTCTCGAATGACATTTACCTCTTGTTTTTGTGCCTTTTTCTCAGCCTTGTCTTCTTTTTCTAAATCCTTGAGTACTTTTTTGAGTTGCTTGCGCGTCATGGATTGCTGTTTTAAGGCCAAATTTTTATCCACCTTTTGACCTTTCAATTCTTTTGCTTCTGCTTTATCGATTTTCTCATCTATTACTACAGGTTGCTGATGGTATTTGGGATTGATATTTACATTATAGTTGCGAACATTGGTCACATAGCGACCTTCTGCAACAACTCCAAATGCGTCGAAATTAAATCCAGAATCCATATAAACGGGCATCCAAACATCCTTGAAAGGAGAGTAAAGCTGTTTGAGTGTATAGTTGCCATTTTCATCATTAAACTTCAAATCAAGACTATGAATCGCCCAAGTATCTTCGATGATATTGATAGTACCAGAAAATACATCTGGACCCCAAGATTTGGGCGTTACCTTAATTTTATTGACTTGTACACCTCTGTCTTCAAACATGCCTTCAAAACTAAATCTGTAATAGGCCAGTGCACTTGGAGATAATGGCGAGACGAGCCCTCCCATGTTGGGTACATAAAAATTGGTACGTGCAAAGGTGATAATATTGCCGCTACTCTGCTGTATTTGTTTGGGGAAATTACTTCTACTCGATACAATTTTTTCTTTTACCGTATTTGGTTGCGAAAAATTGATATCGTTGATGGATTCAAGAATATAAGTCTGTCCAATTTTTAACCCTAATTCTTTTTCCATCTTGTTTCCAGCTACAGCTTTTAGCAGTTTTGAGACAGAATTAATTTTACCTGTTCCTTTTACGTAGGTTCTGGCAGTGTAGCTATTGACTTCTAATATATGAAATCTTGCCATTGAAATAGCCTTCCGCATGATGGTGTAGGCGGGGTCTTCCGTTTTTGCCGAAAATTTTACTTCGTTTAAGCTAATGGATTGCTCTTCGAGGTTGACATTGAGTGTTACATACTCATTCTGGACATTTACTGTTTTTTCGAGAGATTTATGACTTAAATATTGGAAAACAATGGTGTAGGTTCCACTAGGAAGAGACAGCTCATACAGACCGTCTTCGTTGGCCATTGTACCTCTGTTTTGTCCTTTGACAAGAATTGAAGCAAAAGAGAGGGATTCACCTTTTACGTTTTTGATACTGCCTTTAATTCCGCTATCAGCCAAGCTCTGATTAGAAATTAAATAGCATAGAATAAAAGCAATTACTCCTTGTAGTAGTTTCATATAATAGTAAACGGGGTTATTACCTTCCCAATTTTGATTAGGAAGCGTAGGATTGAGGTTGAGTTTATTGAGTTAAAAAAGTAGGTTAATTCAAGATTCGTTGGCAAGATACGTGGTAAGCGACTAAAGTGTTTAGTCGTTAACAAAAATTAAGAAATAATCACTAGGGCTTCACAAAAGCCCATTTCAGGAACTCTGGCATTACCTTTCCCCAAGTTTGAGTATTGTGTTCTCCACCTTCAACTTGATGATACTGCGTGTCAGTATTTGGGCGATATCCTTTTTGATGTAGCTCCTTTAATAAGTCTAGAGTGTCATCAATGGCATCGATTACACCATTGTTATTTCTGTCGTCTTTTTCATCGTTTGTTCCTGCTTCAAACCAAAATTTCAATCCAGCTTTATACAATCCAGCTCGTACCAATTTGTGAATGATACGATCATGCTCGTCGGTATACCCATCCTCTCTTTGTCGCCACCAAAAGGCACCCGAAAACACACCAACTTTGGAGAATACATGGGCATTATGCCAAACGATATCAAAGGCCGATAATCCACCCAGCGAAAAGCCTGCGAATATCCTAGCTTCAGGTTCTCTTCTCAAAGGATAATGATGCTCCAAATAAGGAATCAGTTCATTGATTACAAATAGGCTGTAAAGTCCAGCTTTGGTTCCTCTGTTTTTGTAATCGGCTTGAGCTGCGGTACCATACTCCAATATCCTTTCGTGGTTACAGTGCACACCAACTGTCAAAAATGGCGTAGTATGTTTCTCACTCAAAACTTGGTTTACTGCAGATTGCATTTGCAAAGCCTCAAAGTCTTGCCCATCATTAACCAAAAGTAAGGAGAGTTTGTTTTGCTGGGTTGTCGGAATAAGAATGCTTAGATGGACTGTTCGTTGTAAGTATTGAGAGTAAATACTGTCGTTTTTAAGTGTGGTTTGCTGTATTATCATAAGTGATTTTTGTGAGAAGCTGAACAATGAAAATAAGAATTGTATCAACAAGGTTAAAGTTAATTTCATAAAAATATAGTTTGTTGTTTGAAAATAGAAGTTTTAATACAATAATGTTCTACGATTGAATGACATCTCTAGGCGCAATTACCCTCAACATTGGTAAAGTACAAATTTTACTGCAAGGTCGTTTAAAATGTTTTTTTTAGTTTTTTTCTTGAAAATTTTACTAGATACCAATCAATCTTTGGTGAAAGCATAAATTAATGAGTTAATTATTTTGAAAAATTTTGAAAATAAAAAACAATGCCTATTTTTAAGAAAAATCCTCCAAGGAATCGCTGTTCATTCAAGTCAAAACACCTTGCTTTTCCTTTGAAATACAATTTTTGACTTTCGGCTTGAACAGTTTTAACACTTCAAAAAACATAAATTTTATGCAGGAAAGATATATCAAGTATTATTCGCATCATTTGGGGGCCGACAACGAAATCTTAATCTATGGACATTGGGGGTATCCAGTAATTGTATTCCCTACCACGATGGGGCGTTACTACGAAGCCAAGGATTTTAAATTAATTGATTCTGCGAAGGGGCTAATCGATGAAGGGAAAGTGAAAATATATTGTCCCGACAGCATCGATAAATACTCTTGGTATGGAAAACACCTTCATCCGTCTGAACGAATCCAAAATCATATCTATTTTGACCAATATCTCAACGAAGAGCTAATCCCTGCGATTCAGCGAGAATGTGGGGTAGAAAAGGTGGCCGTGGCAGGGTGTAGTTTCGGTGGTTTTCATGCTGCAAATTTTGCTTTTCGTCACCCCGATAAAGTATCCCATCTATTCACAATGGGGGCAGCATTCGATATTCGTTCTTTCATGAGTGGCTTTTACAATGACCAAGTTTACTTCAATAACCCACCTGATTATCTTCCGAATTTAAACGACGCTAATCTTTGGAAAATGAAAATAATTTTGGGCACTTGTAATGCTGATTTCTGTAAACCCGAGACCGAACGTCTTTCGGGCATACTTGCCAGCAAGCATATAGACCACTGGCTGGATGTCCGCTGGCATGGCACGCACGATTGGCCTATTTGGCGCGAGATGTTTCCAGAATATCTTTCAAAAATATAGCAAACTGTTTAAAGGAAATTTCAATAAGTTCATTCAACAAAAATTTTACAATTAATAATGATGAAAAAAATCGGTATTCTACATGGTATGGAAAATACTTTTCCAGAGGCATTTGTGGAGCGTGTAAATCAAATTGCTCCCAAAGGAATTATGGCAGAAAGGGCGTTAATTGATAAAGTAATACAAGGAGAATCTTCTGGCTATGATGTAATTATCGACCGTATCTCGCAGGATGTTCCTTTTTATCGTGCTATGTTAAAAAACACGGCGATGGCGGGTACTGCCGTAATCAATAATCCTTTTTGGTGGAGTGCAGATGAGAAGTTTTTTAATAATGCTTTGGCGGTTAATATTGGTGTTCCTGTACCAAAAACTGTAATTCTGCCTTCAAAGGTTCGACCAGACGATACCTCGGATACTTCGTTCAGAAACCTGAAATTTCCAATGCCTTGGGGTGATATTTTTGAATATATCGGTTTTCCTGCTTACATGAAGCCCCACTCGGGCGGTGGTTGGAAAAATGTTTACAAAGTAAGAAATCCCGACGAGTTATTTTCAGCATACGATGAAACTGGTCAGTTGGTAATGCTTTTGCAAGAGGAAATTCAATTTACAGATTATTTCCGCTGTTATTGCATTGGTGGAAAAGAGGTAAGAATAATGCCATACGAGCCTCGTAATCCTCATCATTTGCGTTATGATGCCCAATTACCAACAGGACCCGCCGCTAAAAAATTATTGGCAACCGTCAAGCAATACGTATTAGCGCTAAATCATGCGCTCGGTTATGACTTCAATACCGTAGAGTTTGCCGTGCGTGATGGGGTGCCGTATGCGATTGACTTCTGTAACCCTGCTCCAGATGCCGATGTGAAATCGGTAGGTCAAGAAAATTTTGATTGGGTGGTCGAAACTGCTGCTAAATTTGCTATCGACCGTGCCAAAAAACATAAAGATGGAAAAGATAACCTTACCTGGGGAACATTTGTGCGTAGTTCGGTCGAAGGACTTTCACGTGATAAAATGATGGAGAAATAATTTTTGCCTTCTGGGATTCTATCCAGAAGGCAAATTGCCCAACTTAAAACATAACCCAACCTCACTATTTATGTCATTATTTACACTAGGAATTGAAGAAGAGTTTCAAACTATTGACCCCGAAACTCGTGATTTGCGCTCTCACATGTCAAAGATTGTGGATGGAGGAAAGATAAGTTTACAAGAAAGAGTAAAAGCAGAAATGCACCAAGCCGTGGTTGAGGTTGGAACTAATATCTGTTACAACATTCAGCAGGCACGGGAAGAGGTAATTTACTTAAGAAAACATATCATTGAACTCGCTGATGCTCAAAATCTAAAGGTCGCTGCTGCTGGCACGCACCCCTTTGCCGATTGGCAAGATCAACTAATTACAGACAACCCTCGCTATGATGCCTTGATTGACGAAATGAGAGATGTTGCTCGTGGTAACTTAATTTTTGGTCTACACGTGCATGTTGGTATAGAAAACCGAAATCAAGGTTTGGAGATACTCAATGCGGTTCGTTATTTTTTACCGCATATTTACGCCCTCTCAACTAATTCTCCGTTTTGGTGTGGCCGAAACACGGGTTTTAAATCATATCGTTCGAAGGTCTTTGATAAATTTCCCAGAACAGGTATCCCTGATTTTTTTAGTTCGGCCAGCGAGTATGATGATTATGTTAACTTATTGGTAAAAACAAATTGTATAGATGATGGCAAAAAAATATGGTGGGATATTCGCCTGCATCCGTATTTTAACACCATCGAATTTAGAATTTGTGACATTCCAATGAGAGCTGATGAAACAATTTGTTTGGCGGCTTTGATGCAGGCTTTGGTTGTAAAGATTTACAAATTGTTGAAGCAAAATCTTAACTTTAGAAGCTATCGGAAAGTACTAATCAATGAAAATAAATGGAGAGCTGCTCGCTATGGAATCCATGGGAAATTGATTGATTTTGGAAAACAGGAGGAGGTTCCCTACAGAAATCTATGTGATGAATTGCTAGATTTTGTGGATGATGTGCTCGACGAGCTGGGAAGTCGCCATGAGGTAGAATATATCCGAACCATTTTGGACAACGGTACAGGAGCCGACCGTCAGTTGGCTATCTTTGAGCAGTCTGGTGGTGATTTGAAAAAAGTAGTTGACTATATCGTTGAGGAAACTAAAATAGGGGTTTTTTAAGGCAATAGGCACTAGGCAACGAGTGTTAAAATGCTTTTTAGTAACAATAGCTGTATTTTTGCCCAATGCCCAAAGCTTAGAGCTCAAAATTAAATTATATTTAACTAACTTACTTAGGCTATTCAAAACATAAACCAAATGAAGTTTTTGAGAAATAAAGATTAGGGAAATATTAAGTTTTAGTCAAAAAAATGCTTAAAAATGGCTAATTTTGCCTGCTAATGTTAAGTAATTTAGCACTTTAAGTTGTTTTAGCATAACAAGTGCATCCACTAATTATACCTAAGCTTTCCCATCAACTTTATTTCAGATGAATCAGAATAGTCTCCGAATAGCAATACTAGATATGTACGACAACGTTGCCAATGAAGGTATGCGTTGTATTTTGAATTTGATTAAGGGTTTTGAGGAGGAATCCCACATTCCTCTCAATTATGATATCTACAATGTACGAGCCGAAATAGCTTTACCAGACCTAAGTTATGATATTTATATTTCAACGGGCGGTCCGGGTAGTCCGCTTGCTTCGGATGAACCTTGGGAACAACCTTATTTTGCCCTGATTGATGCCGTTTTCGCTTACAATCGCCGTGTAGAAGTATTGGAAGGCCTATTGAAACCAAAATATATGTTTTTGATTTGCCATTCTTTTCAGTTAGTTTCCCGACATTTAGGTATTGGCACGGTCTCAAAACGAAGAAGCACTTCTTTCGGCGTTTTTCCTGTTCACAGAACAGAGGAGGCGGGCTTAGAGCCGTTTTTTGATGGTCTTCCCGAACCTTTTTATGTGGTAGATTCACGTGACTATCAGTTAGTCCGTCCTAATAAGAAAAGAATCAAGGATTTAGGAGTTAAAATTCTTCGTCTTGAGAAGGAACGTCCTCATGTTAATTTGGAACGTGCTATTATGGCTATCCGTTTTTCTGACCAAGTTTTTGGCACGCAATTTCACCCCGAGGCGGATGGCGAAGGTATGCTTCGGTATCTACAAAAGGAGGATAAGCGCCATGCCGTGGTCAAATCTCATGGATTGGCTAAATACAATAGTATGGTCGAGCAACTGGCCGACCCAGACAAAATTTTGCTGACCGAATCGGTAATTTTACCTAATTTTTTAAAAACGGCAAGCGCAGCAATTTTAAAAACATTTTTACAAAATTAACAACGGATGGCCCTATCTGTTCACGATAAATACCCTCGGATAGGGCCGTCCGATTGAAAAATATGCATAAAGCTTCTCGACAAAACTTTAATGCTCAGTTCTCTTCTGATACCTATCAGCAATTTCTCGCATCAATTCATCAAGCATATCCTCAACAGCTAGATTTTCGTGTGGCCGAAACACCTGTTTTTGTGCCCAAAGCCTTCAAAAATCAATTGCTTGATGCCTGTGAGCATATTATTTCGGTCTTAACAGCTTCGGACTTTAAAGAAAAAACAGATAATGCCATACCGAGTGGTCAATTTGTGCCTAACGAAAACCAAAACTCCTCCTTTTTAGCGATAGACTTTGCTATTTGCCAGAATGAAATGGGCGAAATAGAGCCGCAATTGATTGAACTACAGGGCTTTCCTTCGTTATATGCTTTTCAATATTTTCTTTCAAAACAATTTCAAAATCATTATCCTATTCCTGACGATTTTGACTTCTTGTTTAGTAATTTGACTCGACCAAAATATGTCGAGTTTCTAAAGAATCTAATTGTAGGAGAGGAAAAACCAGAAAATGTTATCTTGTTGGAAATATATCCTGAAACTCAAAAAACAAGGATTGATTTCAAGGTCACTGAGGAATTATTGGGAGTAAAAGCGATTTGTATTACCAAAATTATAAAGCAGGGAAAGTTACTTTTTTACGAAGAAGCTGGAGAGCTCGTTCCAATCAAGCGAATTTATAACCGTTTGATATTTGATGATTTAGCCAATTATCCTGAGCTTCAAACTGCGTTTAACTTTACCGACGATGTTGATGTTGAGTGGGTAGGACACCCCAATTGGTTTTTTAGAATTAGCAAGTATATTTTGCCATTATTTAAACATCAATATATTCCCCAAAGTAATTATTTGTCAGATTTTCAGGGAGATTTCCCGAAGGATTTAGAAAACTATGTGTTAAAACCCTTATTTTCCTTCGCAGGAAGTGGGGTGAAAATTAATATTTCCGAAACAGACCTAAAAGAAGTTAAAACTCCCTCAGAGTATATTTTACAGCGAAAAGTTAATTATTTTCCAGTTATCGAAACTACTGATGGAAGCAAGGTAAAAGCCGAAATTCGTTTGCTGTATGGCTGGGAACAGGGAGCACCCAAACCCGTCTTACTCACCAATCTGGCCCGTTTGTCGAGAGGAGAAATGATAGGAGTGAGGTACAATAAAGACTTCGATTGGGTTGGGGGAACAGTTTGTTTTATGGAAAAATAAGAAATGAAGCCACAAAATCTTGTAATTTTGTGGCTTCATCACATATTAAACATTACGGTTTTGATTACGCAGCGTGAGTTATTTTTGAAAAACGTGGCCCAAACCTCAGATTTTCCACTAGCCTTGGAAATTGAGCGTGCCGAAGGGGTCTATTTATACGATAAAGAGGGTAAATCTTACATGGATTTGATTTCTGGTATTGGTGTATCCAATGTCGGACATCGTCACCCAAAGGTTGTGGAGGCTATCAAAGACCAAGTCGACAAGTACATGCATTTGATGGTGTATGGCGAATTTGTGCAAAGTCCGCAGGTTCAACTGGCAAAAGCATTAGTGGATTCGCTAACACCCAGCGCAGGGGATAGACCTGTATTAGACAATGTGTATTTTACCAACTCAGGAACGGAAGCAATAGAGGGAGCTATGAAGTTGGCCAAACGATATACCCAACGCACAGAGTTTGTTTCTTGCTATAACGCGTATCATGGCGCAACACAAGGGGCATTGTCGTTGTCGGGTAGCGAAAATTTCAAAAGAAATTTCAGACCTTTATTACCAATGACCAAAAATATTACCCATGGTAATATGGCTGATATTGAGAAAATTACCGTGCAAACGGCAGCAGTGATTATCGAAATTATTGGTGGGGAAGCAGGCGTTCGTATACCAACAGTTGAATATTTTCAAGCATTAAGAAAAAAATGCGATGAGGTAGGAGCACTGTTGATTATTGATGAAATACAAACAGGTTTTGGACGAACAGGCAGTTTTTGGGCGTTTGAGCAATTTGGTATTTATCCCGATGTCATCACAAGTGCCAAAGGAATGGGTGGAGGTATGCCTATTGGTGCGTTTATTGCAAATCAGAAAGTCATGAGCGTGTTTAAAGATAATCCGATTTTGGGACATATTACTACGTTTGGCGGACATCCTGTGTCGGCGGCTGCCTCATTGGCTACGATTAATTTAATTCGAGGTGAAAAATTATATGAGTCTGTTCCTGAAAAAGCCGCTTTATTTCGCTCATTGCTAGTGCATCCTAAAATTAAAGAAGTCCGCAATCAGGGTTTGATGATGGCAGTGGAATTTGCTGATTTTGAGGAGCTAAAAGGGATTATCGACCGAGCGATTGAAAAAGGTTTATTGACAGATTGGTTTTTGTTTTGTGATAATTCCATGCGAATCGCACCGCCTTTAATCATCACGGAGGCACAGATTAGAACGGCCTGTGAAATTATACTTGCTTGTATTGAATAAAAAACGGTTATCCATGATCGAGGCGCAATGCCTGCGTCTTAGGCTCAGTAAAATCTAGCATATTAGCATCAAAAAAGGGGTCGGAAAGTATTTTCCGCCCCCTTTTTTGATGAATTATCTTAATGCTCACTGATGTAAGTTTAAATGAATTTTAGGTGCTTCAATACCTTCCTTCTTCAAGTGTTCATAGACTAATTCCGTAACACCATAATAAGTTGCCCAGTAATTTTCGGACTTAGTCCAAACTCTAACATCAAACTTTAAGGCATTTTCTGACATTGAGTTTAGTAAAATATCATGCTCGCTATTCCTTAAGGCTGTTGGGCATTCATATACGGCATTTTTCAATGCTTTTTTGACAGATTCTAACGAATTTTGATTTCCCACGGCAAAAACCATATCTACTCTTATCGTTCCTTTTCCGCTAATATTGGTTATAGCAGAGGTGGCTAATGCTCCATTGGGTAAAATTAATGTTTTATTGTCTGGTGTTACCAAAATGGTATTGAAGATCTGTACCGACTCTACGGTTCCTGTAAAACCTTGCGCGCTGATCAAATCGCCAACTTTGTAAGGTTTAAAAATGAGGATTAATACACCCCCAGCAAAGTTTGATAAACTACCTTGCAAGGCTAACCCAACCGCCAAACCGGCCGCTCCAAGAACTGCTACAAAAGATGTGGTTTGTATGCCCAGAATACCTGCACAACTCAACAAAAGCATGATATTTAAAGCAACTGACACAAGCGAAAGCAAAAATGGCTGAACATCTTTATCAAAATGGCTTTTGGTCATTTTTGAACCCAGAATTTGCGATGCCTTTGCAATAATTTTACGTCCGATGATAAAAACGATAAGTGCCAATAAAATTTTTCCGCCGTACTGGGTGATTGCAAGAACGATTTGGTCTTTGAGATTTGAGAAACTAACGTCCATGATAGTAAGTGAGGTTTAAGTGAGAATTTTAATTTTCGGACGTAAATGCTTGAAATAGTCACCTTTGTAAACAAAAAAGGGAGACCGTTTTAGCCTCCCTTGGTAAAAATTAATAGTGGATAGTAATGTTCAGGTTAATATGCTTAGTTGGAAAAGTTATTAGTCTAGGCACTAGGCAAAGAGTGTTAAAAGATTTTCAATAATCACAAACATGCTTTTCTCCAAAGCCTACCGCCGAAAGCCCTTACCTGAAAGCCCTGGGCAAAATCTTAAATTTGATTTTGTCCAATAATTTACACTGACTTAATAAAATCGATACTTTTCTTTAAGGCCACATCTGGATTAGCTACTAAATCTTGCTCCACAAAATAGTGTTTTACGCCTACCTGCTTTGCCTTTTCTACAATTTCTTTAACCCCCAAAACGCCATCACCAGCAGATGTCATGTACGGGAATAATTCAAACCATTGGTTAGAGCTATTACCATCACCTGAGAAACGTTTTTTCTCCTTCATATCCTTCAAATGAAGCATGTGGTAGCGATTTTTGTATTTATCCAACAAAGCAATTGGGTCCATTCCACCAGCAGTTGTCCAATAAATATCCATTTCGAAGAACACCAAATTTGGATCTGTTTTTTCCATGATAAGCTCCAATGGGACAACTCCGTCCATCTTACTTAAGCCATATCCATGGTTATGGTACCCAAACTTCAGTCCTTCTTTCTTCGCATTTTCACCAATTTTATTGAAATCGTCGATAATTCTTTTGTAGTCATCCAAATTCTTACGACGGTCTTCAGGAATAGCAGGCAATACCACGTATTCAAAACCCAAAGCGCGTCCTGCTTCTCCAAGTTGCGGCATATTGTTGAGAAGCGTTGCTAAGTCTGTATGTGCTGAAGGAGTTTTTAAACCATTATCTTGTTGAATTTGCTTTACTTCTTTTGCTGATTTTCCGAAATATCCACTTCCACTAAATCCAAGCATTGGCGTTACCTTGCTCCAACTTTCACGAGCAGCTGCATCACTAAATGGATACGGTCCGAATAGTTCTATTTCTTTGTAACCCATTTTAGATAAGAATTGCATGGTACCTGCAAAGTCTTTATCGAGCATTTTGGGTAAAGAAAAAAGTTGAATTCCTACTTTGTTAACAAGACCCGCCTGAGCAAACAAATCGTTCCAAGGTAATAAGCTTGCTGCCAAAGCACCACCCGAAGTTTTCAGAAAATCTCTTCTAGTATTCATTATAATTGGATAGTTTTTAGATTATTTATAGATGTAAATGTAAATATTTGCTTTATTGTATCAAAAAGAATAATTGATTTTTTTGAAATATAAATGTATTACGTGC
>NZ_JBMLSD010000089.1:0-2468 GCF_049240685.1 Flectobacillus sp. | reverse complement strand
AGCTATGGGCATTTGGCAAAAACATATTTATCATTACTAAAAAACATTTCAACACTCTTTGCCTAGTGTCTATTGCCTAAAACACATAAATTAAATCTGATTCTGCATTTCTACTCAAAAAAAGCATTGCTGAATTACTTGTTGAAAGCAATTTATCAAATCACAAGAAAGTTTTGAAGATTAGTAGTGGAAGTTTAGCGCATAAAACCCTATTCAGGATTTTTGAATTTATTTGTAGGAATACATACCTTACGAGTCTGTTTCAACACGTTGAATCATACGTTTTTGAAAATCTTGAAAAATACTTGGATTACTATATAGTTTCGAAAACATAATAGCACCCTCCAATTCCATAAGCGTTTGTTGCGCTAGAATTTGAGCCTGTTCTTGAGAATAGAGTTCTTGATAAATATTAGCAAAGCTTTGAACTACGCCATCCATGATGGTAGTCAATAAATGTCGGAAAGAAGGATACAGATTAGCTGTTTCGAGGATGGTATTTCCCAAAATGCAACCTCCGTTTTTATGAATCACTACTTTACTTAGTCCTTTCAAAAATAGCTTCATTCTTTTTGAAGCGGAATATTGTTTATGGAAGGCTAAGGGATAAACATTGCTTTTTAATTCGTAATCAATACTCTCAAGAATTTGTACCATTAATTCTTCTTTACTAATAAAGTAATGATAAAAGCTTCCCTTAAGCAGACCTACCTCGGCAGCAAGGTCTGACATAGAGGTGTTGTGGTAACCTTTATTACTAAACACGTTCAGGGCTTTGGCTATTATCTCATTTTTAGTAACTTTTTGAATAGGCATACTTGATGGCAAGATAGTTTTAGAAATAAATTAATTGAGCTAATTTACAAGTATTTAGCTGACAATAAGGAGCATATCATAGAAAAATATCCTAGAGTTTATTAAATGGTAAATAGTAGTTTGAATCCTACAATTTTTTATATTTTTAATACCAAACTTGCTCGATAGGTTGTCTCTTAGTTTCAAGATAAAATACCACAATGAGGTGTTAATCTTTTGTTAATCCTTAGTCGGAGTGTGGAATATTATGTAAATTCGTTTTTCACAAAACATAAAATCAAAATGAAGAAATGGATGCTATGCCTCTTATTTTTGGGCATATTGTGCGAAACATCAATGGCACAACACCGTATCGATATTGAGGTAAAGGGACTTAGAGATTCAACATTTTTTTTGGTCAACGCCTTCGAAAAAAGCTATTTGGCGCTTGATACTGCCAAGGCTGATGCTGATGGAAAAATCCTATTTCAAGGTACAAAAGATTTGCCCTTAGGCTTCTATATTTTGGTTCAGGGAAATCAAAGGGTTTTTGATTTTTTAGTAACAACTCAACACTTTAGCATCAAAACAAATAAGGCTGATTTGTATGGTAAAATGGAAATAGAAGGCTCTGAGGAGTCGCGCCAATTTGCTGAATTTCTGAGAACTGTCAATGAAAAAGGAGCCAAAATCCAAAATGCTCCTGCCACTGAGCGTCCAAAGCTAATAGCCGACATGGATGCATACAAAAAAGCATTTGTTCAGAAGTATGGCAAAGAGTCTTTAGCTTCTAATATTGTTCGTATCAATACAGAAATTGAAGCACCTCCATATCCTGCCAAACCTACTGTGGAGGATACCATCAAGCATAATGACTTTTTACTCAAACATTATTTTGACAATGTTGCCCTCGAAGATGAGCGTATGATGCGAACTCCTTTTTTGGGTCCTGTGTTAGAAAATTACCTCAAAACAGTAGAAGGGCCTTATTCTCCTGATACCTTAATCCAGATTACAGACCGTTTACTTGATAGAACGCCTCCAAAGTCAGACCAGCGAAAGTATGTGTTTAGTAAAATTGCACAAAAGTTTTTGACTACCGAATTTCTTGGAAAAGAGGTGGTATATACCCATGTGGCCGAAAAATATATGATTCGAAATGCTGCCTTGTGGGATTCGGCAACGGTAGTTCGTAACTTTGAGTATGTGTATCGTATGAAAAAGGTTTTGATTGGTAATACACTCAAAGACCTCATTATGACTGATACTCTTGGCCGGCCAGTGAGTCTTTATCAGACAAAATCCAAATATATCTTGGTTATGATTTATGATCCTAATTGCCATCATTGCCAAGAAACAACCAAAAAATTAGTGGAGGACTATCCCAAATTGCAAGCAAAAGGTGTGAAAATCTTTATGGCATGTGGGGTACGAGGACAAGAAAAGGATAAAAAAGATTGGAAGAAGTTTATCAAAGATTTTAAAGCACAAAAATTTATTCATGGTTATGATAATAACGTAAGCATTGATTTTACGAATGAGTATAATACCCAAACCTATCCTAATGTCTTTTTGGTAGATAGTACCTATAAAATATTGGCAAACAAGAAACTCGAAACCGAACAGTACTTAAGATTGATTGATGCAGAAGAAAAGAAGAGGAAAAAGTAGGG
>NZ_JBMLSD010000088.1:0-1416 GCF_049240685.1 Flectobacillus sp. | reverse complement strand
GGTCTTGAGGTAATTGATTAGACGAAAAATTCCGTTGTTTAGGGCTTTGCGCAAGGGTAAAGTTTGATAACATAAGTATTAATTTGCTTAAAAAATGTCTCAAATATCTACGTCTTGACTTACGCAAAACCCTTTAACAATATTTCTTAAATGGATGTCTTAAGTAATAGGAAAGATTAAATTAATAGTATATCTGAGGCAAAATTTGTTTTAATCTTTTGATTATGAATATTTTCAAATAACCAATATACTGTTAACTAATAACGCTTTCCTACTTATCCGAAATATGAATATTTTACTCCCAAGAAATAATAGCTTTGACTAGCGAAGGTTCAGTGTACAATTTCGGTAATTGTTCTGCTACTTCTTCGAAGGTGATGCGATGAGAAATCCAGCTATCAACCGATAATTCGCCAGTTTCCATGGCAGCAATAATTTCTTTGAAGTTATTAGGTTTACTATTACGACTACCCATGATGGTCAATTCTCTTTTATGAAAACTTGGGTCGTTGAACTGATAGTCACCTTGATATAATCCCACGAATACCAATCGTCCGCCTGCTGCCAAATAGTTGAAGGACTGGTGCATAGAAGCAGGACTTCCTGTAGCATCTAAAACTACTGTTGGCATTTTACCTCCAAATACTTCCAAAATTTGTTCTACCGTTTGGTCATTGGCAACGATACTAGCATCAGCTTTTTTGTGGTCTAAACAAAAATCTAATCGTTGGGTATTTCTGTCAACCACGGCAACTTTAGCACCACGAAGTTTGACAAATTCAAGAACTGATAAACCAATAGGACCTGCGCCAACAACCAAAACCAAATCGTTGGATTGTACATTGGCTCTTTCGACTGCATGCGCTCCAATACCAAGAGTTTCTACCAAAGCCAATTGCTCATAATTCAATTTATCAGAAACATGAAGTTTGTGAGCAGGCACTTTGATATATTCACGCATACCACCATCGGTGTGTACGCCCATCACCTGAAGATTTTCGCAGCAATTGCCCAAATCACGCTCACAAGCCCAGCATTTACCACAATTAAGATAGGGTTCTACCGCACATTTTTGCCCTATTGTAACTTCTTTAACTTCCGAGCCAATAGCGATTACTTCAACACCCAATTCATGACCCAAAATACGTGGATATTGAAAAAAGGGCTGTCTGCCCCAAAAAGCATGATAGTCGGTACCACAAATTCCAATTTTGTGGACTTTTACTAAAGCTTCATTAGGAAGGAGAGAAGAGGGTTTTTCTGTATCAGAATACGCAAAAGATTCAGGTTGTAATAAGGTAAGTGTTTTCATTAAAAATTTAACATTGAGAACAGCCGTTTGGGCTGAATGATGGAATTACCGATTATTAAGTGTTTTAACTATAGGGTTCAAGAAAGGATTATATACTCAAAATA
>NZ_JBMLSD010000087.1:25888-27423 GCF_049240685.1 Flectobacillus sp. | reverse complement strand
CAATTAGCTTTAACAAAACAAGATCGAAGAAACCAATCAATGAAAAAAATTCATAAAATACTAGTAGCCAACCGTGGCGAAATAGCATTGCGCGTAATGCGTACTGCCCGTGAGATGGGCATTAAAACTGTGGCCATTTACTCTGAGGCAGACCGTTTGGCTCCACATGTAAAATTTGCTGACGAGGCTGTTTGTGTAGGGCCTCCTCCATCTAATCAATCCTATTTGCTAGGAGACAAAATCATTCAAATTTGTAAAGATTTGAACGTTGATGCCATACATCCTGGCTACGGATTTTTATCAGAAAATGCGGCATTTTGTAAAAAAGTAACAGAAGCAGGAATCATTTTTATAGGTCCATCGCCCGAAAGTATTGAGGTAATGGGTGATAAACTTTCGTCGAAACATGCAGTTGCCAAATATAATATACCCATGGTACCTGGTACGCCTGATGCAGTAACTGATCGTGAAGTTGCCAAAATAAAATCTAAAGAAATTGGCTATCCAGTATTGATAAAGGCATCAGCTGGAGGTGGCGGCAAAGGAATGCGCGTAGTTGAAAAAGAAGAAGAATTTGATGAACAAATGGACCGTGCGGTTTCGGAAGCGATTGCCTCTTTTGGAAATGGAGCTGTGTTTGTCGAAAAATATATTACTTCCCCAAAACACATCGAGATTCAAGTGCTTGGAGATAAACATGGCAACATTGTTCACTTGTTTGAGAGAGAATGTTCTGTTCAACGCCGACATCAAAAAGTAGTGGAGGAAGCACCATCGGCAGTATTAACCCCAGAAATACGTGAGGCTATGGGGCAATGCGCAGTAAATGTAGCCAAAGCTTGTAATTATTACGGGGCTGGCACGGTAGAATTTATTGTGGATGAAAACCTCGATTTTTACTTCCTCGAAATGAATACTCGTTTACAAGTAGAACATCCTGTTACTGAACAAATAACGGGTGTTGATTTAGTAAAAGAGATGATATTGATTGCGGAAGGTCACCCTATTTCATTCAAACAGGAGGATTTACAAATTAATGGTCATGCGATTGAATGCAGAGTATGTGCTGAGGACCCTCGCAATAACTTCTTACCAGATGTCGGTACGTTGCACACCTATGTTCGTCCTCAAGGAAATGGAGTGCGTGTAGACGATGGAATGGAACAAGGCATGGCAATTCCGATTTACTATGACCCCATGATTGCCAAGTTGATTACTTACGGCAAGGATAGAAATGAAGCCATCGATAAAATGATTCGTGCCATCGACGAATATCAAATTTCGGGTATTCAAACTACCCTCCCATTTTGTAAGTTTGTGTTAAGGCATGAGGCCTTTCTTTCTGGGCAATTTGATACTCGCTTTATTAGCCTATATTATACTCCAGAAGTATTAGATACTAAGCCAGATGCGGATGAAGAGGCTATAGCAGCAGCTTTGGCAGCACATTTGATACTTCATAAAAAATCGGTTCCAGGCCAAGAAAATACTGGAGGATCATTAGTAAAAAGTCAATGGAAGACCAATAGAACAGC